>JAUILW010000425.1 GCA_030432795.1 Gammaproteobacteria bacterium | reverse complement strand
TGTTGGAGGCGCAGAAGTCCGGCAAAGGCCAGGTGGTGGACGCTGCCATGGTGGACGGCGCTGCGTCGCTGATGTCCATGTTCTTCACCATGGCTGCCTCCGGCATGTTCAAGGATCAGCGTGGCACGAATCTGCTCGACGGCGGTGCGCACTTCTATGACACCTACGAAACCAAAGACGGGCGGTGGATCTGCATCGGCTCGATCGAGCCGCAGTTTTACGCCTTGCTGGTGGAGAAAGCAGGCCTGGATGCCGAGCGGTTTGCCGATCAGATGAATGCTTCGAAGTGGGGTTCCTACAAGGAAGAGCTGACGGAAGTGTTCAAGCAGAAAACCCGGGAGGAGTGGTGCGCCATCATGGAGGGCACGGATGTGTGCTTTGCACCTGTGCTGTCCATCTTTGAAGCGCCGGAGCATCCGCACAACAAGGCGCGCGGCACCTTCGTCGAGCTCGATGGTGTGATGCAGCCGGCGCCGGCGCCGCGTTTTTCGCGCACGGTGGCGGAGATATCCCACGCAGCGCGCAGCCCCGGTGAAGACACCGCACAGGTGCTTGCCGATGCGGGCTTCTCGAGTGACGAGATTGCTCGCTTGGCTTCCGACGGCGTGGTCTCCGGCGGCTGACGCATGGGCTATGCAGATACCTACGCGCGTTCTCTCGCGGACCCGGAAGGGTTCTGGCGCGAGCGTGCCGAGGAGATCGACTGGTTCGAGTTTCCACCGACCATCCTCGACCAGGATGACAACGGCGCGTGGCGCTGGTTTCGCGGTGGCAAGCTGAACACAGCCTGGCTGGCGCTTGATCGGCACGTCGAGGCAGGTCGCGGCGATAGTACGGCGCTGATCTACGACTCACCGGCCACCGGCCAGGTGTGTCGTTACACGTATGCCGAGCTCACCGACTGGACCGCGCGCGTTGCCGGAGCGCTCCACGGGCTTGGTGTGGGCGTGGGTGATCGCGTAATCATCTACATGCCGATGGTGCCCGAGGCGGTGGTGGCGATGCTTGCCTGTGCGCGCATCGGCGCGGTGCACTCCGTCGTGTTCGGTGGTTTCGCGCCGCCGGAGCTTGCCACTCGCATCGACGATGCAACGCCCAAGGTTGTGCTCACCGCATCCTGCGGTATCGAGTTCGATCGGGTCATTCCCTACAAGCCGCTTGTGGACGAAGGCGTGACGCTGGCCGCCCACAAGGTGGATCACGTGGTGGTGCTGCAGCGGCCGCAGTGCGAAGCGCAGCTCTTTGCCCCCCGCGACATCGACTGGCGCACCTGGCAGGAGAGCGCACAGCCAGCTGCGTGCGTGCCGGTGGACGCCACCGATCCGCTCTACATCCTCTACACGTCAGGCACCACGGGTAAACCCAAGGGCGTGCTGCGGGACAATGGCGGCCATGCGGTGGCGCTCAACTGGAGCATGCAGGCGATCTACGACGTGGACGCGGGCGATGTGTACTGGGCGGCGTCGGACGTGGGCTGGGTGGTGGGCCACTCCTACATCGTCTACGGGCCGCTGATCCGCGGCTGCACGACCATTCTGTATGAGGGCAAGCCGGTGCGCACACCGGATGCGGGTGCGTTCTGGCGGGTGATCAGCGAGCACCGGGTGAAGAGCTTCTTCGTCGCACCCACGGCGTTTCGCGCGGTGAAGAAGGAAGATCCGGAGTGCAGGTTAAAGGGCGCCTACGATGTCTCCTGCCTGAAATATCAGTTCGTGGCCGGGGAGCGGCTGGATCCGCCAACCTATCACTGGCTGCAGGACAACCTGCCGGGTGTGCCCATCATCGATCACTGGTGGCAGACCGAAACCGGGTGGTCCATCTGCGCGAACATGGCCGGTGTGGAACTTCTGGACACCAAGCCCGGCTCGCCGACCCTGCCGGTGCCCGGGTACGACCTGCGCATACTCGATGAGTCGGGTCAGGAGTGCGGCCCTAATCAGGAGGGTGCGGTGGTCATCAAGGGGCCGCTGCCGCCAGGGAGTTTTCCGACGGTGTGGGGCGATCACGATCGATTTGAGGAAGCGTACTGGTCGCAGCACCCAGGGTTTTACCTGACAGGTGATGGCGGCTATCGGGACGAAGACGGCTACGTGTTCATCATGGGGCGCATCGACGACGTCATCAACGTGGCGGGTCATCGCCTCTCCACCGGCGAGATGGAAGAGGTCGTGGCCGGCCATCCCGCCGTCGCGGAGTGCGCCGTTTTCGGCATCGAGGATGCCGACAAAGGTCAGGTTCCGCTGGGCCTGGTGGTACTCAAAGACGGCGTGAACATCGATGCAGCTGAGCTGCAGGCTGAGCTTGTGCAGCGGGTGCGTGCTGCCATCGGGCCGATCGTCAACTTCCGCACTGCGCTGGTGGTGCAGCGGCTTCCGAAAACGCGTTCGGGCAAGATCCTTCGTCAGGCACTGCGCAAACTGGTGGATGGAGTGCCCTTCGACGTACCCTCCACCATTGACGATCCGACCATCATCGACGAGGTGCGGGCGAAGATTGAGGAGTGGCGCGCATGATCATCGTGCAGGGGTACATACCCATCAAACCGGAGCGGCGCGAAGAGGCGCTACTGATGGCGCGGCGCATGACGGACTCCACGCGCGACGAGGTTGGTTGCATCTCCTACGAGTTCTTCGTCGGCCTATCAGATCCGAACACGCTCATGCTGTTCCAGGAGTGGGAGACCATGGAAGCGTTGATGGGCCACTTCCAGACCGAACACATGGAGGAATTTCTGCGCGATCTGCCGAACGTGGTCGCCGGAGAGGTGGTCACTCGCCGCTATGCGGTGCAGAGCGTGGAGGAAGAGTCGGACGGCCCTCAGGAGCCTTCGCCGACCATCCACTAACGCGAAGCGGCCTCGTCTTCGTGCCCGTGGAGCTGCCGCATACGCTTGAGCAACACTGTGCTCACCCAGGTGAGCGCTAGCGCGAAAGCGATTTCGATCAGACCAAACCAGCGCAGGGGGTCGGTAGCAGCCACCAGCACGCCGTGCACGAAGTAGAGCATGGCGACGATGATCGCGTACATGGGGGCATTGCGCGTGCCGCGCATCAATCCCGGCAGAATCACGAGCAGTGGTGCCACCTGCAGCAGGAACCAGATCGCGTTGGTGGCGGTACCCGCCAGGGGTTCGATGAAGAACTGACGCAGCCCGGTCATCGCAAACAACGAGCCGATGCACAGGTAGCTGAGAAAGATGAAGCCTTGCACGGGTGCGCTCAACCGAGCCGCTGGGCAATGCTGGCGAGCCGCGTGCCCAGGGCTTCTGCCACGGCGGTTTCGTCGTCGCTGAGGGTTGCCCCGTCCGGCCCGAAGTGCGTGGCACCATACGGTGAACCGCCGCTTCGGGTGCTGTTCAGCTCGCCCACGCTGTACGGCACGCCGGTGATGATCATGCCGTGGTGCAGCAGCGGCACCATCATCGTCAGCAGCGTGCTTTCCTGGCCGCCGTGCAGGGATGCGGAGGAGCAGAACACGCCGGCGGGTTTGCCTTCCAGCGCGCGGGACATCCATAG
>JAUILW010000014.1 GCA_030432795.1 Gammaproteobacteria bacterium | reverse complement strand
TTGAGGAGCACGAAGCTCACCACCGCGGTGTAGACGACTGCCGACACCACACCGATGGCCTGCACGCCGAGCTGATCGAGAATGACGATATCGTGCTGACCGCTGAACACGCCCAACGCTGAGCTCGCAAACACCGCCGTCAGCAGCGTGCCGAGAATGCCGCCCACACCGTGCACAGGAAAGACGTCCAACGAATCGTCAATCTTGAGCGTGCGCTTGATGTAGTTGGTGGCGGCGAAGCAGATGACGCCCGCCAGGATGCCGATAACGAGCGCACCACCCGGGCCAACGAAACCCGAAGCAGGGGTGATGGTGCCAAGGCCAGCCACCATGCCGGTCACCGCACCCAGAGCGCTGGGCTTGCCGTAACGGATCCATTCCGCGGTCAGCCAGGTGAAGGCGCCAGCGGCAGCGGAGATGTGGGTGACGAGCATGGCCATGGCAGCATCGCCGTTGGCAGCCAGTGCCGAGCCACCGTTGAAGCCGAACCAGCCCACCCACAGCATGCCCGCGCCGGTAATGGTGAGGGTCATGTTGTGCGGCGGCATGGGCTGCGTGGGAAATCCACGCCGGCTGCCGAGCACCACGGCCGCAACGATCGCTGCCACCCCGGCGGTGATGTGCACGACGATGCCACCTGCAAAGTCCATTGCGCCCATTTCGCTCAACCAACCGCCGCCCCACACCCAGTGGCACACCGGTGCATACACCAGCAACAGCCAGGCCGTGCAGAACAGCAGCATCGCCGAGAACCGCATACGCTCGGCGAAACCGCCGACGATCAGTGCCGGGGTGATCACCGCAAAAGTCATTTGAAACAGCGCGAAAGCGCTTTCCGGAATGGTGCCGGAGAGCGTGTCTTCGCCGATATTGGCTAAGAAGACATTGCTCAGATCACCAATGAATGCGTTGCCCTCGCCGAAGGCAAGGCTGTAGCCGAGGAGCAGCCACAGGATCGACATCAGGCAGGTCAACGTAAAGCACTGCATGAGCACGCTCAGCACGTTCTTGCTGCGCACGAGACCGGCATAGAACAGCGACAGTCCCGGAATCGTCATGAACAGCACCAGCGCGGTGGAGGTCAGGATCCAGGCGGTATCGCCTTTGTCCAGCACATCCTCCGCGGCCGCCCCGCCGCTTGCGAGCAGCAGCCCCATGATCAGAATTAGCCTCATCAACCCCTCCTGGTTCTAACGGTTGAGTTCCGCTGAGCAAATTTGGTGCCAGGGGCGCAGTTGGGGCGCTAACGCCCGCAAACAGGGCGCAACGGATCGGTTGCCGAAACTGTTTCGATCTATTTTGGTGCATTGAGGGGGTGATGGTGCTGTTCATGCACCAAATAAGAACGTCAGGCGGGTGACTGCAAAAAGAAGTGCGCGCTTGGGTTACAGCGCAGCTCCAGCCGGGCTCAGGCCAGACGGCGTACGCCTCGAAGCTTGCCGTTGGCACTCACATCCACTCGGAAGGTGCCGTGAATGCCATCCGCCTGCACGAACGGCCGCAGCGCCTCCACCGGAAACGCCACCCGCAGGCCGCTCCGGTCCCTGGCATGCACATGGCGCGCATGACCCCGATAAAACTTCAGGAGTTCCTCTTCCGAGATGCGCAGATCGAATACATAGTGCATGCGAACATACACGTTGTTGAACTGATGTAAGGCTAGCAGCGCCTGCGCCAGTTGCAGCGCTTCATGCGGCGGCGTGGACGGCAGCACAGTGGCCGCTACAATACCGCCTCCCCGAACTGGCGAGGCTCCATGGAACAGACCCAATTTGACGGCATCCGGCAGGTGCTGAAGTGGCTGCAGGGCCGCATCATCGGCCAGGAGCAACTCCTGGAGCGCCTGATGATCGCGCTGCTCAATGGCGGCCATCTGCTGGTGGAGGGGGCTCCTGGCCTGGCCAAGACCCGCGCCATCAAGGAACTTGCCAGCGCGGTCGAGGGAGATTTCCATCGCATCCAGTTCACACCAGACCTGCTGCCCAGCGATGTCACCGGCAGCGAGGTCTATCGACCGGAAGATGGCACATTCCGGTTTCAGCAGGGGCCGGTGTTTCACAACCTTCTGCTGGCAGACGAAATCAACCGTGCGCCGGCCAAGGTGCAGTCTGCCCTCCTCGAAGCCATGGCCGAGCACCAGGTGAGCGTGGGCCGACGTACCTTCCAGTTGCCCGAACTCTTTTTAGTGATGGCCACACAAAATCCCATCGAGCAGGAAGGTACTTACCCGCTGCCTGAGGCGCAGCTCGACCGCTTCCTCATGCACGTCAAGGTTGCCTACCCGGACGCTGACGCTGAGCAGCGGATACTGCATCTGGTGCGCGAAGAGGCCCGCCAGGGGCGCTCCGCCACCTCGCCGCCGCCGCAACGGCTCAGTGAGGAGGCCATCTTCAGCGCTCGCCAGGCGATGCTGGCACTGCACATGGCAGAGCCTGTGGAGCAGTACCTGGTGCAGCTCGTCATGGCCACCCGTCACCCCAAAGGTCAGCTCGCCGAATGGATCGAGTACGGCGCGAGCCCTCGCGGCACCATTGCGCTGGACGGCTGTGCCCGAGCGGTGGCCTGGCTCGGCGGCCGCGATTTCGTCTCTCCGGAAGACGTGCAGCGCATCGCCCACGACGTGCTGCGCCACCGTGTGCTGCTCACCTTCGAAGCAGAGGCGCAGGGCGTGCAGGTGGACCAGGTGATCGACGGGCTGATCGGGCAGGTGCCCACACCCTGATGCGTGCGCTCACCGGCGCCTACGTGGAGGCGCACGCACTGTTCGCCTTCCGCCACCTGCGAACCTTTGATTCCGGCCGCTCGGTGAAAGTGCTCGGCGCGCAATCAGGCCTGCGCCTGTCGAAGCAGAAAGGTCGAGGCGTGGATTTCGCTGAGGTGCGCCTCTACGAGCCTGGCGACGATGTGCGCAGCATCGACTGGCGGGTGACCGCCCGCAAGGCGCGGCCACACACCAAGGTGTTTCGAGAGGAACGCGAGCGGCCGACGCTGATCCTGTGCGATCAGACGCAAAGCCTGTTTTTCGGCTCGCGCCTGCGCCTGAAGTCCGTGGCCGCCGCCGAGATCGCCGCCCGCCTCGCCTGGCAGACGCTGCACGAGAATGATCGCGTGGGTGGGCTTGTGGTCGGCAACGACAGCTACGCGGTGCACAAACCCAAGCGCAGCCTCAAGCACACCGCCCGCTATCTTGGCGATGTAGCCGCCTACAACCAGCGTTTGGCACGCGGCGGAGATGCCCTGCCCGCCAACTTGAGCGAAGCCCTGCTGGCGCTCCGGCGCCTGGCCCACACCGGCTTTCGCATCGTGCTCATCAGCGATTTCGCTACTCAGGCGTCGCAGTGGCAGGACGCCGTGCAATCGCTGGCCCGTCGCAACCAGCTCACGGTGATCCAGATATTCGACCCACTGGAGGTGGAGCTGCCCGAGGCCGACCTCTACACCGTAACAGACGGGCACACCCGCCTGCGGGTGAACACCGGCGAAGGCCGCCTGCGCGCCCACTACCGGCAGAGCTTCGCCGAACGCAGCGACATGCTCGACGCACTCTGCGCGCACCGCGCCATTCGCCTGGTACGCATCGCCACCAATGAGCCCGAACCGGCGCTCAGGGGCCTGTGATGCAGGACGACCCGCTCTCCCAGCTTCGCGACATCCACATGCCGGTGGAACCCGGCTGGTGGCCGCCAGCGCCGGGGTGGTGGGTGCTCGCGATACTCGTGCTCGCAGCGATCGGCATCCTGATCTGGCGCCTCATGCGCAGCTACCGACGTAATGCGCCGCGCAGACAGGCGCTGGCCGAGCTGGCCGCGGCAAAGCGAGCATTTGAGGATGGCTCCATCGACGGGCGGGAGTACATCAACCGCTGCAACGCCCTGCTCAAACGCCTGTGGGTGCACGCGCTCGGCCGGCAGGACATTGCGCCGCTGAACGGTGATGCATGGCTTGCGCACCTGGATCAGGTCGCCGGCAGCAATCAGTTTTCGGACGGGCCGGGTGCAGTGCTCGGCAACGCGCGCTTCGCGCCCGCGCCTGCGGACGTTCCGCCTGCGGTGCACAACCTGATCGCGGGGCTGCTGGCGCACACCTCCATGGAGCCCGGGCGATGATCGAGCTGCTCTGGCCCTGGGTGCTGGCGGCAGCGCCGCTGCCTTTGCTGCTGCGCTGGCTGACGCGCCACGCCGAAGCCCGCCAGGCGGCACTGACGGTGCCGAGCCTGCGCCCCTACCAGCCGGACGGTGAGTCGTTGACCGACAGCAGCCGCCGCGGCGGTTTCTCCATTGCCCTGACCCTGCTCACCCTTGCCTGGCTGTTGATACTCATCGCAGGCGCCCGCCCGCAATGGACGGGCGAGCCGGTGGCGCTGCCCGCCTCCGGCCGCGACCTCATGCTGGCCGTGGATATCTCCGGCAGCATGGGTACGGAAGATATGCAGCTCGGCGGTGACTACGTGGATCGCCTGACCGTGGTCAAACAGGTGGTGTCGGACTTCATCGAGGCCCGCGGCGGCGACCGCGTGGGGCTGATCCTCTTCGGCACCAACGCCTACCTGCAGGCGCCGCTCACCTTCGACCTCACCACCGTCATGCAGCTTCTTCGGGAAGCACCGGTGGGCATCGCCGGCGGCAAGACCGCCATCGGTGACGCCATCGGCCTCGGCGTGAAACGGCTTCGCCAGCGTCCAGAGGGCGATCGCGTGATCATTCTGCTCACGGATGGCGCCAACAACGTCGGCGAGGTGGCACCGGTGAAAGCCTCGGAGCTCGCCGCCGACATCGGCGTGCGCATCTACACCATCGGCGTGGGCGCAACGGAGATGCGCATGCCAAGCCTCTTCGGGCGCTTCGGCAGCCGCATCGTCAACCCGTCCGCCGAGCTTGACGAAGACACCCTCACCCAGGTGGCCCAAAACACCGGCGCCCGCTACTTCCGCGCCGAGAACACCCAACAGCTCGCGGAGATCTACGCCCTCATCGACGAGCTCGAACCGGTGGAACAGGAAGCGGAAACTTTCCGCCCGGTGCAGGCGCTGTTCATGTGGCCGCTCGGTGGAAGCCTGGTGTTGCTGTTTGCAGCACTCCTGCTCAACGCCACCTTTGGAGGACGCCGTGGAATTTGATCCGCACTTCCTCCGCCCCCTGTGGCTGCTGGCGCTCATCCCGGCGGCAGTGCTGTTCTGGCTGTATCAGCGCCGCGCCCGGGCAGATTCCCACTGGCACAACGCGGTGGACGCAGCACTACTGGACGTGCTGCTGGATGACGGCCGCCGCGGCCGCGCGCCGCCGGGCTGGCCGCTGGCGCTGGCCACCGCAGCCATCATCCTGGGCCTCGCCGGGCCCACCTGGGAGCGTTTGCCACAGCCCGTGGAGCAGCGCACCGATGCGCTGGTGATCGCGCTGGACCTGTCGCTGTCCATGTACGCGCAGGATGTTGCCCCCTCACGCCTGGTGCGCGCGCGGCAGGAGATCATTGATGTGCTGCGCGCCCGCAAGGAAGGCTACACCGCGCTCGTCGCCTACGCCGGCTCTGCCCACACCGTCGCCCCGCTCACCGATGATGTGCGCACCATCCAGAACCTGCTGGACGCGTTGGAACCCGCCATGATGCCGGTGCAGGGTTCGAACCCTAAGGCGGCCATGCAGCTCGTGCACAAGCTCTTCGACAACGCCCGAGTGACCCAGGGCCGGGTGCTGCTGGTCACCGACGGCATCGACCGCATCAACGACGTCAGCGAGTTTCGCAACGCCGCCTACCCGGTCTCGGTGCTCGGCATCGGCACGCCCGAAGGCGGCACCATCCCGCTGGACTTCGTCAACCAGCCCGGGCGCTTTCTGCAGACCCGCGAGGGTGAAGTGATCACCGCACGCCTGGACGACGAGCGGCTCGCCAGCGTTGCCGAGCTTGCCTTCGGCCGCTACGCGCGACAGCGCCTCGACGACTCGGACCTCAACGAGGTGCTCGCTTCCAGCCTGCCCGGCGATGACGAGACCGTGGACGTAGAGCGGGAATTCGACCTGTGGCACGACCTCGGCTATTGGCTCGCCATCGCCGCCCTCCCCTTTCTGCTGCTCGGCTTTCGCCGCGGCGTGCTGGCAGCCTGCGTGCTGGTGATCGCGCCCATCGATGCCCACGCCGGGCTGTGGGATGACCTGTGGCGGCGCGGCGATCAGCAGGGCTATGACGCCCTGCGCCACGGTGAGCCAGAGCGGGCGGTGACGCTGTTCGACGACCCGTCGTGGCTTGGCGTGGCCCGCTACCGTTCCGGCGATTTCGCAGGTGCAGCGCAGGGCTTTTCCCAGTTCGACGATGTCACCGGCACCTACAACCTCGGCAACGCGCTGGCCAAAGCCGGCAATCTGCAGGCAGCCATCGCCGCCTACGACAGCGTGCTGCAGCGCGACCCGAGCCACGAAGACGCGGCCTTCAACAAGGCGCTGGTGCGCAAGCTCATGGAGGAGCAGTCCGAGGGCTCGGAAGAAGACAACCAGGAGCAGCAGCAGGACAGCGAAAACTCGAGCGAGTCGGAACGCGAAAGCGACGGCTCGCCGAGCGACGCCCAGGAGGACGAGCAAAACCAGTCGCAGGACTCGGCCCCCGAGGAAGAAGGCGCCGAGAACCAGGAACCACCGGACGATCCCCAACCGGGGGAAGAAGGCGAAGAGCAGCAGGACAGCGACCAGGAGAGCCAACCCCGCGACGAAAGCGAGGAAGCCATGGAACAGTGGTTGCGCCGTGTACCCGATGACCCGGGCGGCCTGCTGCGCCGCAAGTTCCAGTTCGAAAACCAGCAGCGGCTGCGGCGCGGAGACTACTCCCAGCGCCAGCAGGAGAAGATCTGGTGAGCAGCCACTTCCGCACCTACCTGTTTGCGTTGCTTTGTCTGCTGCTCAGCCTGCCTGGCCTGGCACTCGCAGACATCATCAGCACGGTGGACAGCACCGACATCGACGAGATGCAGAGCGTGCAGCTCACTGTGCGCATCACCGGCACCAACCAGGTGGACGACTTCGACCTCAGCCCCCTGGAGCAGGATTTCGAGATCACCAACTCCACCACGCAGAGCCAGTTTCGCTCCGTGAACGGCCGGGTATCGAGCTGGGTGGAGTACCACATCGCCCTGCGGCCGCTGCGCACCGGCACCCTCACCGTGCCGGCGCTGGTCTGGCGCACCGAGCGCAGCGAGCCCATCGAGGTGCGCGTGCGGCCGGTGTCGGACACCGTGCGCCAGGAAATCGACCGGCTGGTGTATTTCGAGGTGAGCCTAAACAAGCCGACGGTGTACGTGCAGGCCCAGGCGGTGCTGACCCGACGTCTTTACTACACCGTGGGCGTGCAGATCTACGGTGACCTGCCCGGTGCGCCGGATCTGCCCGACGCCGTGGTGCTGCCGCTGGGCGAAGCCACCTCCGAGGCCACCATGCTCGGCAGCCGCCGCTATGGGGTACTCGAGCAGCGCTATGCCATCTTCCCCGAGCGCAGCGGCACGCTGGAGATACCCGGCTTCTCCGTGACCAGCTCCGTGCGCCTCGCCGATCGCGGCCGTCGCGGCGTGCGCGTGCTGGCCGAAGCGCAGACCCTCCAGGTGCTGCCTGTCCCCGACAGCTACCCGGCCCACCTGCCCTGGTTTCCCGCCGAAGACGTGCGCCTCGCCGAACGCTGGCAGCCGGACAAGCTGCGCCTGCGCGCCGGCGAGTCCCTGACCCGCGAGATCCGGGTGGTCGCCAAGGGTGCCGTTGGATCCGGCATTCCGCCGGTGGAGGTCACGCTGCCAGAGAGCCACTTCAAACAATACGCACGGCCGCCGGCTATCAGCGACGAAGCGTCCGGCCGCACGACCACAGGCGAACGCACGCAGACCTACGATCTCATCGTCACCCACGGCGGCCAGGTCAGCACACCACCGGTGTCGGTCACCTGGTGGGACACCAGCGCAGACGCCCTGCGCACCTCTACCCTCGAACCCCGGGCGCTGATGCTGATCGGTGAGCTTCCCAGCACCAGCGCCCAAGAGGAACGCACCGACCATGCGCGCACGACTGACATCGAACAGATGCCAGCGGACGCATCACCCGTGGCCAGCGTCAGCCCACCGTGGTGGATCTGGCCGCTGAATGGTGCGCTGGCCGGGCTGGTCTTGCTCGCCTTGCTGTTCGCAAGGCGTCGCGAGAGGCGGGTGAACCCCATGAAAGCTGCGCGCGCAGCCATACAGAGCGCCGCCACCGTTGGCGCTTTGCAGGAAGCATTGCTCAGCTACGCGAGCAGGCGATGGCAGGTACCCAGAAGCCAGGCGGCGGATGCGATACGTGAGCGCACACATGAAGGTGCTGATCTGTTGGACCGATTGAATCGGGCTGGGTACAGCGCGGAGCGCGTCCCACCTTCGACGTTTGAGGCGTCGTGTCTTGCGCTGTTGAAAGACATGAAGCAACCCGACGCGTCGTCTAAAAACCAGCGACGGAACACGCTGCCGCCGCTCTACCCGGCCTGAAATCGAAACGAGCGCGGGCACGCGTACACCCGGGAATTCGCAGGGGTAGCCTAATCATCCCCACGAAGCGCCGGCCCAGCCTTTGCTCTGACATCCCGCGGTGACAACCGCCTGCCATCTGCGGCGAACACTCCCATGCGCTGAATCGGCTCGCCACTTTCCCGGTCGACGAACGTGAAGCGTGCGCCGGCGGGATGCGGCATGTGTTCATCCCCCCAGTGGGTCATGGCCAGCATCACGGGCTGCAGCGCCAGGCCTTTTTCCGTGAGGCGGTACTCAGGGTGGCCGGGGCCGTCGGACTTCTTCAGCACGCCGGCTTCCACCAGCTTCTTCAGCCGATCGCTGAGCACGTTGCGGGCAATGCCCAGGCTTTTCTGGAAGCGGTCGAACCGCCGCACGCCGAAGAACGCATCGCGAATGATCAGCATGGTCCAGTGCTCGCCAATTACCGACAGCGTCTGCGCGAGCGAGCAATTCATGTGCCTGAACGATGTGAGCTTCATGGTTGCATTCTAGATATTTAGTTTTATTATGCAACGATCTTTTCGTTTCTTAATACAACTATATAGCGCATGCACATCGACACTGGCACCGACGAACTCCTGTGCGAACTCCATCAACGGGTCGCCTTGGTGACGCTGAACAAGCCGCACAAGAAAAACGCCCTGGGCGATATCCTCACCCCTGCCCTACGGGCGCTTCTTCCAACCCTGGAGCGCCGCAGCGACGTCGGCTGCGTCATGATCACCGGCGCAGGTAACGCGTTCTGCGCCGGCGGAGACGTGAGCGAGATGGGCACACCCGGTACCGGTCCGGCACCCACCCAGGAGGAACGGGTTGCCACACTCACGCAGAAGCAGCGCACGCTCACCGGGTGCCTGTACAACCTGGCAAAACCCACCATCGCCGCATTACCGGGAGCTGCTGCCGGTGCGGGCCTGTCCATCGCGCTCGCCTGTGATCTGCGAATCGCATCCGACGATGCCTTCCTGGTGACGGCGTTCCGTAACGTTGGCCTGTCTGGCGACTACGGCGCCACCTGGTTCCTGCCGCGCCTGGTGGGCCTCGCTCGTGCGAAATCCCTCTTCTACCACTCGCTGCGGCTGACCGCCGCGGAGGCGCTGGACATTGGCCTGGTAGACCGCGTGTTTCCTGCAGCGACATTTCGTGAAGCGGCGCTTGGCTACGCCGTCGACTTAGCTCACGGGCCAACGCAAACGCTGGCGCGCATCAAACAGAACTTGCAGTCCGGCCTCGACCAGACGCTGAACGACGCCTTTGCAATGGAGGCGAGAAACATGATCGCCTCCGGCGCCAGCGCTGAGGCACGCGAGGCCATCAGCGCGTTCAAGGAAAAACGTCGGCCATCGTTTCACCAACACACAGAACAGCTCAAGGGAGCCGATGAATGAAACCAGTATGTCTCGTCATGGGCGCGGGCGCCGGAATCGGCGGCACGGTGGGCAAACACTTCGCGGCCAATGGCTACCACGCCGCACTCTGCAGACGCAGCGATGAGCAGGGATTGAAGCAACTCGTTACTGATATTGAAGCGGCAGGCGGCTCCGCCAGCGGCTACCTGCTAAACGCCATCGAAAACGACGTTATCGAAGATCGCGCGGCAGCCATCGAAGCTGAGGTCGGCCCGATAGAGGTCGTGGTGTACAACCTCGGTGCACAGATCGGTGATCGCGCCCTGAAAGACACCAGCTACAAAGCCTTCGAGATGGGTTGGCGGCTGGCGACGTTCGGGCTTTTCCGCCTTGCCTCAAGCGTCTGCCCGCTGATGGAGGAACGCGGCCACGGAACCATCCTCGTCACATCGGCCACCGCCGCCGTGCGCGGCAATGGCGGGCAGCACTCCCACGCTGCGGCCATGGGTGGACGCCGCATGCTCTGTCAGACGCTCAATGCAGAGTTCGGCCCCAGAGGCATTCATGTGGCACACATCCTCGTGGATGGCGCGGTGGATGCACCGGACACGCTGGGCAAACTGCTCGGGCCCGAACGCTTTCAACAGCTGCGGGATACCCGCGGCGCTGCCGATGGGCTGATGCAACCGGCACGCATGGCTGAGACCTATCTACACCTCGCCCGACAGCATCGCTCAACGTGGACCCACGAAATCGACTTGCGTTCGTTCTCCGACACGCCGTGGTGGAACCACGCATGACCATTGAGTTCCACTACGGATTCAATCGCGAGCGGAACACGACGAAGCATCCCGCGCAGCCGACCTCGAAAGCCACAACTACCGACCGACAACGTCAGTGCCTGGGTGATTGGTACAGCCTAGCGTCTAGCCCCTGGAAAGCCGGCGTACGAACCATGCAGCCCTCTTGGCTGACACGACAGATACTCGATGACGTCCTGATGCAGTTGAGATCAGCCGACGCGACCAAACATCAAGGCCAACGCCACAAGCCAGGGCGAAACCGACAGTGATGGAAGTCCGGCGCCAACCAGCAGTGCTGCGCCTGCCTTGCCCTTCCGGTACAAGTACCAGCCGCAGATCAGGCTGAAAAACAAAAGTACCGGGTAGAGAAGCACACTGAGCGGAAGGATCCTGCCGATAATCAGACCGATCGGGCTGTCGTCCACTGGATCGGCCAGGAATACCAGCGACCAGACTGCCAATGGCAGCCAGGGTGCAAGCAACACAATATAGAGAAGGTTGAAGAGAATGAGGACGCTCTTCATACGGGATCGCCGTGGCGGGCTCGCCGCCAATGTCGTTGCCACTACGCTCAATGGTTCACTTGATACAACGTCAATTGAATACTTCGAAACAAGCCGTCCTGTACGGTGGCTGCTGCTTGCCGGGCACCGCCCTTCGCAACACACGCGCCGGGAGCACCGTACAACACCTGACCGATTTGCGCTGTTCGCCATCTCACATTTTGCAATCCGAAGGCCACGGCAATACCCGCTTCGCAGCAGCAAGAGCGGATCTGCCTCACCCCTGAATGCGCGCGAAACGGTTCAAGCGGCGACGTGAGAAGCGCATCCCGCGCGATCAGGCCAGGCTCTTGGTCACCACCTCAAACACGTCCTTCGACAGATCTTCTTCAGCGGCAATCCGCTCGAGCGCCTTGCGCATGAGCACCTGACGCGCCGCATCGTAGCGACGGAAGCGCGTAAGCTCGGTGGTCAAGCGCGAAGCTATTTGCGGGTTCTGCGCATTGAGCTCGATCACACGGTCGGCGAGGAAGTCGTAACCGCTGCCGTCCAGCGCATGAAAGCGACGGAAGTTGCGCGCCGCAAAAACGCCGTACAGCGCACGCAGCTTGTTGGGGTTGCGTGCATCGAAGGCGGAATGCCGGGCAAGCTCCTGGATGTTGGTAACGCTCGTCACCGGGCTCATGGCCTGCGCGGAGAACCAGGCATCGACCACCAGGGCTTCATCCGCATAGCGCTCATAGAACTGCTGCGCGCGGGTGCGGCGGAAGTCCTGGCTGACGAGCGGGCTCGCAGCGATCAGCTCGAAGGCCGTGCGCCGCTCGGTAAGGTTGTCCGCGCGGTCCAGGTGCGCACCGAGCAGGCGCTCGAGATCGCCTGCCACCGTGGCGCCCGCCACCAGGAAACGCAGGGCTGTGTGCCGCAGCGCGCGTCGGGCCATCTGCGTCGGTGCCGGCTCAAAGGCTTGTTCACTGCCTTTCACGTCATAGAGTGTGCGCCAGTCCTCTGCGAGCGCATCGGCCAGATGCCGCTCCAGCGTGTCCCGGGCATCGCAGATCGCATCCACATCCACCGGCGCGATCTGCTCGAAAAGGTAGGCCTCATCCGGTAGCACCAGCATCGTGGCGAGCAATGCCGCCTGCTCCGCATCGTCCGCCGCCTGAGCCTGCTTTGCGAGCGCCCGGAACACGTCCAAGACAAGCGGGCGCACCGTGCCACCGGACATGAGCTGTTCGATCTCCGCCACCAGCAGCGCCTGCAACGCATCCCAGCGGGCGAAGCCGTCGGTGTCGTGACGGGCGAGAAATGCCTGCTCCTCGGCGCTGCGTGCCATCTGCAGGCGCACGGGCGCTGAGAAACCACGCAGTGCGCTCACCACCGGCTGCTCCGCAAGGCCGGAAATGCGCACGCTGGTCTCCTCATCGCGCAGGTGCACCACCAGGGTATCGCCGCGCACTTCTCCAGATACGTCGCTATGCACACCATCCAGGGGCAACGGCGCGCCGTCTGAGCCGATCAGGCCGATGGCGAAGGGAATGAGGAGCGGCGCCTTGTTGGCCTGGCCTGGCGTTGGTGGGCAGGACTGCCGGAAGGTGAGCGTCAGCGTATCTCCCGAGAAGGACTGCTCCAGCGCAACGACGGGGGTGCCTGCCTGTTCGTACCAGCGCTGGAACTGTGACAGATCCAGGTCGGTGACCGCCTGCATGCAGGCAAGGAAATCGTCGGTGGTAGCCGCCTCGCCGTCGTGACGCTCGAAGTAAAGATCCGAGCCGCGGCGGAACGCCTCGGCGCCGAGCAGCGTGTGGTACATGCGCACCACCTCGGCACCTTTCTCGTAGATGGTGACGGTGTAGAAGTTGGAGATCTCGATGTAGCTGTCTGGGCGCACCGGATGCGCCAGCGGACCGCCGTCCTCGGCAAACTGCACCGCGCGCAGAAACTTCACGTCATCGATGCGTTTTACCGTACGGGAGTGCATGTCGGAGGAAAACTCCGCGTCCCGGAACACGGTGAACCCTTCTTTCAGGCTGAGCTGAAACCAGTCGCGGCAGGTTACGCGGTTGCCTGACCAGTTGTGAAAGTACTCGTGCGCCACCACCGCTTCCACCCGCTGGTAGGCGAGATCGGTGGCGGTGTCGGGCGAAGCCAGCACACAGGACGTATTGAAGATGTTGAGGCCCTTGTTTTCCATGGCGCCCATGTTGAAGTCTTCCACCGCCACGATCATGAAGATGTCGAGGTCGTACTCACGGCCGAAGACTTCCTCGTCCCAGCGCATGGAGCGCTTCAGTGCATCCATGGCGTAGTCGCACTGGCCGATGTTGTGCGGCTCGGAATAGATGCGCAGCGTCACCTCACGGCCGCTCCTCGTGGTGAAGCGGTCTTCAATGTGGGCCAGGTCGCCGGCCACCAGCGCAAAGAGATACGCAGGCTTCGGAAACGGGTCTTCCCAGGTCACGGACTTGCGCCCGTCGCGCACGGACTCCGCCACGCAGTTGCCGTTGGACAGAAGCACCGGATAGCTCTTTGCGTCCGCCTCCACGGTCGTGGTGAAGCGCGCCAGCACGTCCGGCCGGTCCTGGTAGTAGGTGATGTTGCGAAAACCCTCCGCTTCGCACTGGGTGCAGTACATGTGGCTCGACTTGTACAAGCCCTCGAGTGCTGTGTTCTGTTCCGGGCGGATGCGGGTGACGATCTCTATGGTCGCGGCATCCCCGACATCGAGCACGGTCAGGCCCGTATCGGTGCGTTCGTAGGCGTTGCTGCTCAACAGCTCGCCGTCTACCTTGAGTGAGACGAGCTCGAGATCCTGACCGTCCAGCTCCAGCGCCCCGGGGCGTTCGCGTACCACCTCGAGCGTGCTCACCACCCGCGTTTCGCCGTCACGTATGTCGAAGTGCAGCTGCACGCTGCGCGTACGGTAGGCCGGCGGCTGGTAGTCGGCGAGATGGATCGTGCGAGGTTCTGCGTCGCGCATGCGATGGTTCCTGGAGGTTCGGCGGCGCCCATTATCGACATTTGCAGCGCTGACGTCTCGTCGTAGCCCGCATGCGCCGGCATTCAGAACAGGTCGAACTGCTCCCCACCTTCCGGCGGCGGCGGATCACGCACCTCGGACACCGCCACTTCGTAGCCCGCGTGAGCGGCAACATTAAACGCACCGTGCTCGAAGAGCAGGTAGCTGCCCTTGCAGCCGAGCAGGCGGCTGGTGAACGGGGCACTGCGGCCCTGCAGCTGCACCTGCTCCACCAGGCCGTAGCGCAGCACCGGGTAGCGCAACGTCTCCACGCTGCCCTCCTCCACCCAGGCGCCGCAGGGCAGCATCACTTGCTCACGCAGCTGCGCAGCCAGCGCCAGCAGGTCCAACGGCGGCGCGTCGGCTGCTACCAGCTTGCGCCAGTCGGCGCGGTCGCTCACCTGCCGGGCGATAGTGGCTTCAATGAGGCCTGCTTCGCGGCGTGTCGCCGCCGCACAGATGACAAGCCCCTGCACGGCGCCTTGATCCAGCCAGCGGCCGATGGCGCGATCTGCGCGGGTGAGGCCGACTTTGGCGCCCGCAGTGTTGGCAAGGTAGACCACGTGCGGTTGCATGCAGAAGGATGTGCCCCAGTCCGGCTCGCGGCAGGTACCGAGATGATGGTGGCAGCGGTCCGGCGACACCATGCACAGATCCGCCCGTGCAAGGATCGTAAAGCAGTCGTAGCAGTAGCCCCCGCCGTAGGCGCGTGATGTCGGTTCGGCGCAGGCGGTGCAAAACATGCGGCCGGTGAACGACAGCGACAGCCCCCGGTCGAGCAGCGGGTTCAACGGCAGCTGAGCATCACCCAGCCGCAACGTGTAGCGGGCCGGATCATCGGGCTCGATCGCCAGACGACCCAGCGGCGCAGCATCCACCAGTGCTACGGACGTTTCCACACGAGCCCCACCGCAAGAGCGGCCAGCACACCGGCGCCCAACCCGCCCCAGTGCGCGGCGTTGGCGATGTGCAGCCCGAAATACTCCGTGATGCCGGTGCTGAAGAGCACCAGGAACACCAGCAGCGATGGGATCAGCCCCGGCGGCATGAACCACAGCGGCGACGCCGGTTGCAGCCTCTGCATCACCGCCACGTAGCCGATGAGCCCGTACACCACGCCCGAGAGCCCGCCGAAGAACGGCGACTCGTTGAACACGACCTGCACGGCATTGGATACGAGCGCTACCCACAGCGCCAGCACCGCAAAGCCCACATGGCCGATGCCGGCCTCCACCGGCCTGCCGAAGAGCACCAGCAACAAACCGTTGAAGCCAACATGCATGAGAGAGAAGTGAATGAGCGCCGGCGTGAACCAGCGCCATACCTCCATGTCGGCCAGGAGACGCGCCAGGCTGACGTCGCCCGGCGCGTACACGTCCACCACCAGCAGCGCGCGGGATACGGCAGAGATCTCATTGTCGGACAGCGAGGCGACGAACGGATAGCAGACGACGGCCGCGGCCAACACCAGCCAAAGCACCGGGTGGCGCCGCATGTCCATGACGATGGGCGAGTTCATTCAGCTTCGCTTCTAAGGGAAATGGCGGTGGTAGAATACCGTCAAAACACCATCAGGTGAGCGACATGCAAGCGGTAGACATAGAAGTGGTGCGGCAGGCCCGTGACTGGCTTGCCGCCGGAGAGCGGATCTGGTTTGCCACGGTAGTTGCCACATGGGGCTCCTCGCCGCGGCCGGTGGGCAGCCTCATGACCTGTAACACTGCGGGTCACATCACCGGATCGCTGTCCGGAGGGTGCGTGGAGGAAGATCTTCTGGAAAAGCTCGCCGCCGGCACGCTGGCCAAGGAACGCGCGCAGTTTTTCCGCTACGGCGCGACCGCTGAAGAAGCGGAGAAATTCGGGCTGCCCTGCGGCGGCGAGCTGCACATCGTCATCGAGCCCCACGGCCCGGAGTCGCTGGCACACTTCACGGACATCGCCGATGAACTCGCTGCCCGGCGATCCGTACAACGCACCGTGCAGGTAGGGAACGGCGAAGTATCGGTTCACCACCTGGGCGCAGACGCGAGCGCTACGCAACCGCTGCGCTGGGATGCAGATGCGCAGGTGCTGACGAGCACCATCGGCCCGACCATGCAGCTCTTCATCATCGGCGCAGGCATGGTGTCGCAGTACCTGGCCAGTTTCGCGCTGAGCCTCGACTACCTCGTGACGGTGTGCGATCCGCGTCAGGAAATGATCGACACGTTTCCCGTGCAGGGCGTGCAACGCATCTGCGACATGCCGGACGACGCAGTGCGCGCGCACGCCAACGATGCGCAGTCCGCCATCGTCGCGCTCACCCACGACCCGCGCATCGACGACATGGGCCTGATGGAAGCGCTGACGACCGACGCGTTCTACATCGGTGCCATGGGTTCTACCCGCACCTCTGCGAACCGGCGGTTGCGGCTGAAGGCGCTGGAACTGAGCGATGCTGATCTCGATAAACTGCACGCCCCCATCGGCCTGCCCATCGGCTCGAAGACGCCGCCGGAGATTGCCATTTCCATACTCGCTGAAATCACCGCCGTGCGGCACTCAGTCGCCGCGCAGGCACGGGAGGCGGTGGCCGCGAGCGCCGGGTAATGACGGTTGGTGCCGTCATCCTGGCGGCCGGCCAGAGCCGGCGTTTCGGCTCTGACAAGCGCGTACACCTGTTGGCTGCTACCGTGGCCGTCTACCAGGCGGCGTTCGAGGAAGTTCGACTGGTGCTGCGGCCTACCGACACCGATCTCCTGTCGCAACTCGATATCACCCTGCGCTCTGGCGACGACGTGGTGCGCGCGCAAGACGCCCACCTTGGCATGGGCCACAGCCTGAGCGCGGGCGTGGAGGGGCTGGCTGACAAGGGCTGGCAAAGTCTGGTGATCGCGCTCGGCGATATGCCCTACGTACGTGAAGCTACCCTGCGTCTACTGATTGAACGACTGGCTGCGGCAACACCCCCCACCATCGTTCGGCCCGTTTACACAGGTACAGGCGTTGGCAACGGCGAAGCCGGGCAACCGGTGGGATTCACCGCCGACTACCTGCCGAAACTTGCCACACTCACCGGTGATGCAGGCGCTCGCGCCCTCATCCGCGAAGCGAACACCGCGCTGATCACACTGGAGACAGACGACACCGGCGTGCTCATCGATGTGGATCGACCGGAACTGCTGCGCTAGCGATCGCCCAGCCGCGTGGCCCAGTCGAGCTTCGACCGGCAGGATTCGTAGAAGCTGTGGTCCAGGGGATATAGCAGGCGCAAGGGGTGCGCATACTTTTCGATGTGCAGCGCCCTGCCCGGTGTGAGATCGAAGTGCACCTGGGAGTCACAGCTCACCCGCGCACCCGTCGCTTCGGCGTTCTCCACCTGCACCCGGACGCTGGCGCTGCCGCGCACCACCAGCGGCCGTGAAGTCAGGGTGTGGGGAAACATGGGCACGATGGCGATGGCATCCAGCGTTGGGTGCATGATCGGCCCACCCGCCGACAGGGAATAGGCGGTGGATCCTGTGGGTGAGGCGACGATGAGGCCGTCGCCGCGCTGGTCGTACACCCACTGCTCGTCGATCCACACGCGCAGCTCCAGCATGTGCGAGCGGCCTGCGGCATGTACCACCACATCGTTGAGCGCTGGCGAGCGGCCGATCTCCCGGCCCTTCTCCCGCACCACGGCTTCGAGCAGGAAGTGTTCTTCCGCTTCAAAGCCGCCACGCAGCATCTCAGGCAGGGTGGATTCGATGTCTTCCGGCGCGACGCCGGCGAGGAAGCCGAGGCCACCGCGGTTGACCCCGAGCACCGGCACATTCTTGTGGGCGAGATCCCGACCCACGCCCAGGAGACTACCGTCGCCGCCAACCACCACCACGAGGTCGCAGATATCGCCGAGCTCATCGCGCCCGGCAACCCGCCTGCCGTCATCCGGCAGGGTTTCCGCGGCGGAGGCTTCGAATACCGCCTCGACACCCGCAGCTTCGAGCACACGCGCGACGCTGGCAACGCTGTCCTCCACGAGCTCACCGCCGAGGCGGGCAATCACCCCTACGCGCCGAAAATCCAGGCTACTCAACTGCGGACGCCCCTCCCCGAAGACAAGCAGGCCACGTTAGTTCACCCAGGGACAATCGTCCAGCGCCCGTGGTAGGCTCGCGCGCATGAGTTCACAAGGTATTCAGAGTCACGACGTGCGCTACGCCGAAGTGCTGGCGGAAGGGCCCCAGGCCGTGGGTCAGGATTTGAGCGCGCTCGTAACCGGCCCTGGCGATCTGTGGCCGCTGATGCGCAAAGAAGCGGAACGAAAAGCCGCCGAAGAGCCCATCCTTGGCTCCTACTTCCACGCCACGGTGCTCAACCACGCCTCGTTCGGCTCGGCGCTGAGCTTTCGTCTGGCAAGCAAGCTCGACAACCCCATGCTGCCCACCATGCTCATCCGTGACGTCATCGAGCAGGCGATGGACGATGATCCCGGCATTCTCAGCGCCGCGGAGATCGATGTGCTGGCCACCTATACCCGCGACCCGGCCTGCGAGGATCTGACCACCCCGTTTCTCTTTTTCAAAGGTTTTCATGCCCTGCAGGCACACCGCATCGCCCACTGGCTGTGGCGCAACCAGCGTAGGACGCTGGCGGTATTTTTCCAGAACCAGATCAGCGTCACCCTGGGAGTGGACATGCATCCGGCGGCGCGCATCGGCTCCGGCATCATGCTCGACCACGCCACCGGCATCGTCGTGGGTGAAACTGCAGTAATCGAAGACGACGTATCCATTCTGCATGCCGTCACCCTGGGCGGCAGCGGCAAGGTGAGCGGCGACCGGCACCCGAAAATCCGCCGCGGCGTGCTGCTCAGCGCCGGCGCCAAAGTGATCGGCAACATCGAGGTTGGCGAGTGCGCGAAGGTCGGCGCCGGCAGCGTCGTGCTGGCCGACGTGCCGGCGCACGCCACCGTCGCCGGCGTGCCGGCCAAAATTGTGGGAACTCATCCCACCAATCGGCCGTCTATGGAGATGGACCACAGCCTGGAATGATCAGCTAATGGCAGAACCCACCTGCCCGAATTGCGCAACCTCGGGTATAGAGCACATTGTCTCCAAGCCGAGCAAAGAGCGATCGCGCACAAAGCAACCCTGGTTTGTCGTGGTGTACTGCAACGCCTGCGGCCACGTGTATGACGTTGTCGCAAAACACGTGTTCAGCCAGCCGGTAACGCCGAAGTTCGTGCTGCCTAAACCGTAAGCCGGGATTTGGCGCGCTCGATGAACTGCGCCATCACCTCTGCGGTCTGCGCGCCGGGAAAGGGAAACACACCGCCGAGCAC
>JAUILW010000424.1 GCA_030432795.1 Gammaproteobacteria bacterium | reverse complement strand
AAAAACGTCACGGCCAACGAAGAATTCTTCAACGGCCACTTTCCGGAGCAGCCGGTGCTGCCTGGAGTGCTCATCGTCGAGGCCATGGCGCAACTCTCCGGCGTTCTCGCCTTCGAAACGAAAGGTACGCGTCCTGAAGACGGCACCCTCTACATGCTCGGCGCGGTGGAGAAGGCGCGCTTCAAGCGCCCTGTGGTGCCAGGTGATCAGTTGATGATGGAAAGCCGCCTGTTGGCGGATCGATCGCGCATCATGAAGTTCGACTGCAAGGCGTATGTTGACGACACGCTCGCCTGCTCCGCGGAAATCACCGTGGTCGCCACGTGATAGACGCACGCGCCATCGTCCATTCCAGCGCGCGTATTGGCGCAGACGTCTCCATCGGGCCCTGGACCATCATCGGCGAAGATGTGGAGATTGGCGACGGCACAGTGGTGGAATCGCACGTGGTCATTAAGGGGCCGACTACCATTGGCCGCAACAACCACATCTACCAGTTCTCCACCGTTGGCGAAGACACCCCTGCGCTGGCCTACCAGGGCGAACCTACGGTGCTCGAGATTGGTGATAACAACACCATTCGCGAAGGCGTGACGATCCATCGCGGCATGGTGCAGGACGACTCAAAGACGGCGATAGGCAACGGCTGCCTGCTCATGGCATACGTGCATGTAGGCCACGACTGCATCGTTGGCAATCATGTCATCATGGCCAACAACGCCTCCATCGCCGGCCACGTGCATGTGGGCGACTACGCCAACTTCGGCGGCTACTCGGGCGTGGCGCAATTCCGCAGCATCGGTGCCCACACCCACATCGCTGCCATGAGTCTCGTGGTCAAAGACGTGCCAGATTTCCTCACGGTCGCCGGTAACCCGGCGGGTGCTGCAGGGCTGAATCTCGAAGGTATGCGCCGTCGAGGCTTCGACAAGGACGAGCTCAAGGCGGTCAAGGATGCCTATCGGGTGATTTACCGCTCGGGCTTGACCACGGAAGAAGCACTGTCCGAGCTCGCCGAGCTGCGCGCGCAGTCAGCGCTGGTAGATCGCTTTGCAGCGGCAGTGGAAGGTTCCAGGTGGGGCATCGTCCGGCCGCGTGGCTGATACGCGCGCCTTGAAGATCGGCATCCTCGCCGGTGAGCCTTCTGGCGACAATCTCGGCGCCGGCCTCATGGCGGAGCTTGTCCGGCTGCATCCGCACATCACCTTTCTGGGCGTTGGCGGCCCGCGCATGATCGCGCAGGGTCTTGAGCCGCTCTATCCCATGGATCGGTTGTCGGTGAACGGTTTCGTCGATCCGCTGCGACGCCTTCCCGAACTGCTGCGCATGCTCTTCGGGCTGTGTGATCAGCTCGTAAACGCCGAGGTCGATGCCTTCATCGGTGTTGATTTCAACGTATTCAACCTGTTGCTGGAACGGCGGTTGAAGAAGCGTGGTGTGCCGACGGTGCATTACGTGAGCCCTTCTGTTTATGCCTGGCGCCGTGGTCGCGCCAAAAGACTTGGCCGGAGCACGGATCTGCTGCTCGCGCTGTATCCCTTTGAGTCGGCGTTCTACGAGGGCCTGGATGTGCGGGTAGCCTATGTTGGCCATCCCCTGGCGCATGCCATTGACGATGCCAGCGCATCGGCTGCGGCCCGCGCTGAGGCGCGAAGCGCCCTTGGGGTCACGGCAGACACGGTTGTCGCCGTGCTTCCCGGCAGCCGCAACTCCGAAGTGACGCTCATGGGGCCGGTGTTCTTCGACGCCGCTCGCCGTATAGCCGCTACCCGTGACGTGCAGTTCGTGGTGCCGTGCCTGCGTGAAGAGATCGCTCAGCGGGTCCAGGCGATGACCGCCGACCTGCCTGGCGTGATCATCGACCGCGGTAACGCCCGCCGCGCGCTCACGGCCTGCGATGCTGCGTTGGTGAAGAGCGGCACCAGCACGCTGGAAGCCATGTGCCTGCTGCGGCCGTTCGTGGTGAGCTACAAACTCGGCGGGTTGTCTTATCAACTCGCCCGCCGTCTGGTGCGCACACCGTTCGTGGCGCTGCCAAACATTCTGGCGGGTAAGGCGTTGGTGCCGGAGCTTCTGCAGGATGAAGCTACCGGCGAAGCACTGGCAGTGGAACTGTTGCGGGTTCTGGATCGTGGTCAGCAGGACGCGGGCTACCTGGATGCATTCCGTGCGCTGCGTGATGCGCTTCGTGTGGGGCCGCGCGAGGGCGCCGAGGCCGCTCGCGCGGTGGCCAACCTGTTGGGCCGCTAGAGCGCGACGACGCTTTTACCGAAGTTGGCACCTCGAAAGAGATCGCAGAACGCCCGGCCGACGTTGTCGATGCCGTCGAGCCGGTGCTCCGGCACGTTGATCCGCCCCTCGTCGATCCACCCACCCAGCACAGCGCGCGCCTCGTCGTAACGGGCGAGCTGCAGGTGCGTCATGAAGCCGTGCATGCTGGCGTGTTTGGTGGTGAGCTGAAACAGGTTCCTCGGTCCCGGCAGCGGCTCGGTTGCACTGTAGGAGGCGACGGCCCCACACAGCAGGATGCGCGCATCCTCATTGATCTGGTCGAGCACGTGCTCCAGCAGCGGGCCCCCCACATTGTCGAAGTACACGTCCACCCCATCCGGACAGGCGCGCTGCAGGGCTGCATCGATGTCGGCGGCGGTACGATCCACCGCTGCGTCGTAACCGAGAACGTCGATCAGCTGCGCGCACTTGTCGGCACCGCTGGCGATGCCGACCGCGCGCGCGCCGTAGATGCGTGCAATCTGTCCGGCGATGCTGCCCACTGCACCGGCTGCAGCGCTGACCAGCACGGTTTCTCCCGGCTGCACGCGGCCATGGTCGGTCAGGCCGAAGTAGGCGGAAAGGCCGGTATCACCGAGCACGCCGAGATAGTGGCTCAACGGCGCGCGCGGCTCGGCAGGCAGGCGTGAGATGAAGTCCCCCGCGTCGGTCAGCGTGTATTCCTCCCAGGCAAAACGCGCCATCAGATACTCTCCCTCACGGTACTCGGGGTGCCGGCTGTCCAGCACTTGTGACAGGGTGAGCCCCATCACCGGCTCGCCGAGCGGCATGGCGGGCAGTACGTTGTCGCCACTGTCTTCATCCATCCAGTTGCGAAAGCCTGCGTCGAGGGAGACGAACAGGTTGCGGCAGAGGATCTGCCCCTGGGCAATCTTTGCGATCGGCCGCTGCTCGATACGAAAGTCCGATTCCACGGGAGCTCCCTGCGGGCGAGCCGCGAGCACGACGGCGCGGTTGATGTCTGGCATACGGTTCTCAGCTGCGGCTGGATCGTGACAGTATGCCAGCAAAATATGACAACACAGGGGCAAAGTACGTGAGCTACACCATTGCACAGCTGTCGGATCTCGAGTGCATTCGCGAGTGCGCGCGGCGCTACTGTCGGGGGGTGGATCGGCTCGATGCCGAGCTGATGGCATCGGCCTACTGGCCGCAGGCAACGGACGATCATGGGGTCTACAAAGGGCTGGCCGGTCCCTTCGTGGAGCACTGCATGGTCTCGCACCGCCG
>JAUILW010000423.1 GCA_030432795.1 Gammaproteobacteria bacterium | reverse complement strand
GGGTTACCGCATGCGCCGTGCACGCACCGAGGACTTCGACGTGCTTGCGCCGCTGTTTGCGGACCTGGCGGATTTCGATGTGCCGGAAAAACGCAATCCAGCCGATCTTTGGCAGAATGATCTGGAGCTTGCGCGCCGTTGCGCGGCTGGAGAGGCGCCGCAGGCTTTCTGCGAGGTGCTGGTGGAGGAAGCCGTGGGCGCTATTCACGGCGTCATTCTGGTCAGCATGCGCGCTGAACATCTCAGCGGTTCCCCGAGCGCGCATCTGGAAGCGATCGCGGTGCATGCCGACGCGCGCCGACGGGGCCTGGGCGCGGCGCTGCTCGCGCAGGCCGAGCAGGGCGCAAAGGCGCGGGGCGCTGAGTCCATCACGCTGAATGTGTTCGGCCGCAACGAACGGGCTCGAGCGCTCTATCAGGCCAACGGTTACGACGAGGAGCTGATCCGGTGCATGAAGTGGTTGTGAAGCAGGAGTTACCGCTATTCGATCCCGGCAGCGTGTTCTGGCGTGTAAACCGCGAGGGCTTCATTCTGCTCGGCGGCGGCGCTGCGCTTCTGCAGCAGGTTGCACACCCGCTGGTGGCGGCGGGGGTGGCTGAGCACAGCAACTTCACCCAGGCACCGCTCAAGCGGCTCGCCCGTACGCTCACCGCCATGCACAGCATCATCTACGGGCCACGATCGCAGGCGTTGGCCGCCGCCCGCGGCGTCAACCAGGCGCACGATCTGGTGCAGGGGATTCTGCAGGACGGCACGCCGCGTTTCCCGCAAGGCACGCCGTACCAGGCGAGCGACCCGGCGTTGCTGCTGTGGGTGCATGCCACACTCGTGCGCACGGCGCTGTTTACCTACGAGCAGTTCATGCCGCGCCTTTCCGCGGAGGAGCGGGAGCTCTACTACCGCGACGCGCGTCGGCTCGGCCATCTGCTGGGCCTCAAACCAGCGGATGTGCCGCCTGACTTCGCCGCCTTTGAGCGTTACTACAACGAAATGCTCGCCAGCGATACCCTCGCGCTGACGCCTACTATCGCCACGCTCGCAGACCAGATTCTGCACCCGCCGATCAGTTGGGTTCCGCGGGTAGCGGGTGACGTGCTGTCCATCGCCACCGCTGCACTGCTGCCACCGGAGCTGCGTACGCTGTACGGTCTGCGCTGGAGCAGTCGGCGTCAGTTCGCCTGGCGCGCTGCGCGCAGATCTCTGCGGGAGGCGTTGCCCTACGTGCCGGATGTGGTGCGCGCTGGCCGGCGTGCGCGACGCGGCGAGCGACTGGTGCGCAGAGCAGCACTCAGCGCTTGATGACCATGATCTCGTAGCGGCCCTTCGGGCCGATGAAGGCCGAGGCCACCCAGGAGGTGATCGATACGATCACAGCACCGCCCAGGGCACTCCAGAAGCCGTCCACGCGAAAGCCGTCAAACAGTGCCGCGGCGAGGCCGAACATGGCGGCATTGAGCACCAGCAGGAAGAGCCCGAGGGTGACCACGGTGAGCGGTAGGGTCAGCACCGTCAGCACAGGACGTATGACGCCGTTGATGATGCCGAGCGCGAGTGCGGCAAACAGCAGTGTCCAGTGCCCATCGATGCGCACTCCGGTGAGCAGGCTGTCGGCAGCCCAGAGACCTGCGGCGGTGATGAGCGTGCGGATGATGATGCCCTGCATGGCGCCCTCGGGTGCGATGGATCTGCGCTGAGTATTACAATGCGGCCCAACAGCAGCAACACGTGGCAGTAGCAGATGAAGCTTGAAGGCAAAGTGGCGGCGGTGACCGGTGGCACAGCGGGCATTGGCCGCAGCATCGCGGAAGCCTTTCTGGAGGAGGGCGCTTCCGTTGCGCTCATGGCCCGCAACGCCGAGAAGGCGGCCCAGGTACTCGATGAGATCGGTGCCGGTGCGCGCTGCACCTTCATCGCCGGGGACGCCACCTCGCAGTCGGATGTCGAGCGGTTTGTGGACGAGACGGCGGCGCACTTTGGCAGCCTCGACATCCTCGTGAACAACGCCGGCGGTGCTTCCGATCTACAGCCGGTGATGCAACTTTCAGATGAGGCCTTCGACCTCGCCATGAAGTGGAATCTCTACGCCACATTCTGGGCTTGCCGCCGCGCGTTGCCCGGTATGTGCGAACGGGGCTACGGACGCATCATCAATATTTCTTCCGTGGAGGGTAAGCTCGGCAAGCCCGCCATGGGCGCCTATGTGGCTGCAAAACACGCCATCAATGGCCTGACCAAGTCCATTGCCCACGAAGTCGGCACCATGGGCGTGACGGCCAACGCCATCTGCCCTGGCCTGGTGATCACCGACATCGTACGCGCCAACGGGCCGGATACGGCGAAGGCCATGGGCATGACCTTCGACGAGATGGTAGACCTCTTCTCGGCGGAGTCTGCGGTGAAGCGGCCCACCGAGCTTGCGGAAGTCTCAGCCCTCGCGGTGCTGCTCGCGAGCCCTGCGGGCTCCGGCATCACGGGCCAGGCGATCAGTGTGGACGGCGGTACGACGCCTTACTGATCTGAGCGCGCTAGATCTTCACCATGCCACCGTCCACCATGAGCGACTGGCCGGTGATGTTGGCTGCCTTGTCAGAGGCGAGAAAGACGACGGCGTTACCGATGTCTTCCACGGTCTGCTCTCGGCGTAGGGGCGTGCGGTCGAACAGTTCAGGGTAGTCGCCTCGCGCGATGCCGAGAAACCACTCCCGCGGATCCTGGCCCTTGAACTGCGGCAGGGCATGCACAGCACGGCGGGCGTTGGCTTCCCAGGCATCCGTCCAGACGATACCGGGACACACGGCGTTCACCGTTATGTTGTCGGGGCCGTGCAGCTCCGCCATGGTCTGCGTGTGGCTGATTAGCGCGGCTTTCATGGCGCCGTAGGACGGATGCGTGAACAGCTTGAGCATCGCATCAGACAGCGAGCTGCGCCCGGCGATGGAGGAGATGTTCACGATCCTGCCGCCACCCCCGGCCTTCATGTGCGGCAGCACGGCTTCGGTCATCAGAACGGCGGGCAGCAGGTTTTGCGCGTACAGGGCGTTCCACAGTGCCGCGGCCATGCCGAGCGGTCCCTCTTCAGGTTCGATGGCGTCCTTCGGCCCGGCGCCGACGTTGTTAACCAGGATATCGATGCGGCCGAAGCGCGCCATGGCGGCTTCAACACAGTCCTGGATAACGGGGGCTTTGGTTATGTCTCCCGGGAACTCCAGGGCCTCACCGCCCGCGTCTCGCACGGCTTGTGCGGTGGCGGCAGTGGTGTCTGTGCCATAGGAATTGACCACGACGTTCGCACCGGCTTCGGCCAGCGCGATGGCGATACCTTTGCCGATTCCACGGCCTGCGGCACTGACAAGTGCTACGCGATTTTCCAGATCCATCGGGCCTCCTAGCTCAGTAACTCAAAAGCGCCCATGGCATCCAGGCTCGCCATACTGTCCCGCAGCAGCGTTTCGCCAAGTTTCATACCGCGCTCGTTAGCGAGGTCCAGCGTTCCGGCGATGACCACCGCGTAGTTCAGCAGGTACAG
>JAUILW010000422.1 GCA_030432795.1 Gammaproteobacteria bacterium | reverse complement strand
GCGTGGTAGGCCGCTTGGCGGTCCTCCACGAGCTTGTTGAGGTACTGAGACAAGGTAATTCACCCCTTTCTGGGGTTCTCGATGGAATGCGCAGGTGGTTCATTTGCGATCCCGCCGAGGCTCCTCAGAGCGGGTGTCTCCGGCCGAGGCTCCTCAGAGCCGGAGGAAGATTCAGAGGGCCTTGTAGGCCAGGTCCAGTTTCGCGCGCAGCAGATCCAGCGCGGGCTTGGAATCGTCTGCGGGCGGATCCTCGGCCACCGGCTCGAGGACGGGCGCCAACTTGCCGACCACGGCGGACAACAGGCCAGCCTGGTCAGCGGTCAGCGACTGACCGGACTCCAACGCCGCGAGCGCATCGTTCAGCGCCTCAGCGTCCTCGCCGGTCTTGTCTGCCAGCATGTCCACCGCGCGCACCGACGCCGACGTCGCCGGGTAGGCCGGGAACGTCACCACCGACACCTCAATGAGGCGCACCTGGCGCAGCTCGCGGGTCGAACCGTCCTCGCTCCACGAGTCGCCGCCACGCGGCACCGTGAAACCGAAACTCATGGAGTCGACGTCGCCGCGCCGCATCAGCACCGACAAGTCGCGGCCTACCGTGGTCGGCGGCAAGTCTGCCTCCGCCAGCAGGCCCTTGCTGTCCTCGCTCAAGCGCAGCGTCTTGCCGCGCGTGGAGGCCAGCACCTTCTCGGAATTGTGGTTGAGCAACATGCGCACGTTGTTGCGCGACTTCAGCGTGCGGCTGAACGCGCCCGGCGCAATCGTCTCCGTGAATGGCAGCGGCTCCGACGGTGAGTTGAACACGGCGGCGTAGCCGCTGAAACTCATGCCGTCACCGGCCTCGCGCATCTCCCACTCGTCAACCGTGACGTGACGGGTTTCCATGTTGTCGCTCACTTGCCCTCCTAGACCTGGGCGTTTTCGGCGGGCTGCAACTGATTCGACGCCAAGCCCGAATGAGGAATAGACGGCAGCCCCATCGCTGCCAACACTTGCTCCGGCGAGTAACCGGACTGCACCAGCTTTGATGCCATCTCCACGCGCTCGCGCTGCTCCACCAGGCCGGCCGCCGTCAGGTCAATGTTGGCCAGCGGAACACGGACGACATCGCCGCCATCTACCGGCCGCATGTCCATGAGGCGGCGAATGTCGTTCACCGACATGTAGCCGGCCTGGAGCGCCGTGGAGAAGATCTGCGCCTGCGTCGCGGAGTCACCGCGCAGCAGGCCATCCATGTTCATCTTCAAGAACGCATCGCCGGGCAGTAGCCGCGCGTGCGCTTCCTCGATCTTGGCCACCAGCGGCAGCAACGAGTACCGCACGAACTGGATTGCGTTCTGCTCCACAGATGCGTAGGAGGCGGCACCGGGCACCAGCGAGCCGATCATGTGCGGCGGAACGCGGAAGATGCGCGCAATTTCCTCCACCGCGAACTGCCGCGACTGGATCATCTGCGCGTGCTCGGCGTCCGAGCCAGTCGGCGAGAACTTCGCGCCACCGGACAGCACGCCCGGACGGTGCGCCTTGCCCAGGCCCTTGTGCGCGGCCTCGTAGCCGTCGACTAGTTCCTTCGCCTGTTCGGCGGTCAGATTGCCAGGGAACTCGATGATGCCCGACGTGTTCGCGCCGTTGGAGAAGTACCGAGAGGCGAACTCGTCCAGCGCCTTCGCCAAGCCCAGCGTCTGCTTCACCTCGTCCACGCGGCTGACGCCCTTCAGCGAGCCTGGCCGGCGCATCTCGGAGATGTAGAGCACGTCATCCGCGGGCAGCACCGCGGAGCCGCCGTCGATGACGAACTCGCGCGCCCGCGTCTGCTTGTTGCGGCGAATGTCCACGCGCGTCGGGTCCAAGGGAACCAGCGCCACCGGCTCGCCCGAGCCGTTGCGCAGCACCTGGATCACCGCGCCATGGGACAGCAGCATGGACACGACAACCTGCTGCATGTAGTCGATGCGGCTTGATCCAGGCCCGTCCGGCTCCATCACCCATAGCGGGCGAGGGCGGAACGGCACCCGGTCACCGTTGCGACGCACGAACGTGTCCGTCGGCAACGCGGCAATCGTGTCCGACAGCAACCGCACACATGCGTACACGGCGCCGATCTGCAACGAGTTCTGCGCGTTGACCGCCGTGCCCGACCAGGTAGAGAACCCGGACACGTCAATGCCCGAACCCCACACCTGCTGGTAAGACAGGTCACGTTCCTCAGCGCCAGCGAAGAGGCGTCCAAGCATCAGATACCCCTTTCAAGGGCTATGCCGAAGGCCAGCCCGCAGACACCGGCGACAACGAAACCAACCCAGGGCGCAACGAGGAACGCGCCCACAATCAGGGCAACCGCTCCAACAACTTGCAACGCCAGGGCCAGCCTCATGCAAACTCCTAAACCGAGAAGAACGCCGCCACCGGAGCCTCCGGCTCGGCCTCGCGACGATGGGTAGCGCGATCAAACGCGATGATGGCCGCAACCGCGGCGTCAATCTTGCGCGGCGACCCGCGATGCTCCTTGACTACGCGCGGACCTTTCTGGTCCGTCTTGATAACGCAGTTATCGAGATGTCGCGCAAGGGTGGGGTGATGGTCGTGCGCGACGCCGCCAGAAGTAACCGCGTCATAAAACTTGGCCGTTGCGGGAACCATGCGTGCCGGGCTACTGCTCGTGAACTCGACAACCGGTAAGCCAGCCTCCGCCAGGGCCTCCATGGAGCGCGCCCAACGGAAAGGGTCGCAGGCGACTTCGACCACATCCAATCGGGAGCACACGTCCAGAATGCGAGCCTCAACAGCTCCGATGTCGACGCGCCAGTCATCCCGGTCGCCCGGCTGCTTCTCCCAAATATCGACCAGCCAGACACGCGGCACCTCCTCCACCGTCACACCGACGATGGCCGTCGTGTCGTTGTTGAACGAGCCGTCGAAACCGAGCACGACCTGGACGTCGTCACCGACCGGCTCAGCCGTCGGCAGCGCGTCCCATTCGCCATGCGGCAGCCACGCCTGCTGGCTGCTGACAAACACGTTCGTGCGCTTCGTGCGGAACTCCGACTCCGGCGTGCGCTTCACCGCCGACGCAAAGTCCTCCGGGTCCTGAATGTCGCCATAGCCAGGATTGGCGATCTTCCACGACTTCGGGTCACGGTGATCGCAGTCCGGCTCGGCCTGCCACCAGGCCGCGAAGAACGACGGGTCATCGACCTCGCCCGAGGCCACCCGCTGCGCGTACTGGTACAGCCCGTAAGCGACAGAATCCTGCCCCGTGCTGTCAGTCCGCACGCCAGCCGTCGTGATCGCCAAGGTTAGGGCGTCATACCTGGCCGCCTGGGCCAGCGTCATCACGTCCCACAGTTCGCGATTCGGTGCGGCGTGCAGCTCGTCGTACACCACCAGGGTCGGCGACAAGCCTTCCTTGGTGAACGCCTCGCTTGATAGCACGCGATATACCGAGCCAGTCGCCGGCAACTCAATCGCGTCCCGGTACAACTTCGCCTGCTCCATCAGGTCAGGCGACATCTCCACCATCGCCTTCGCCGAACC
>JAUILW010000421.1 GCA_030432795.1 Gammaproteobacteria bacterium | reverse complement strand
TGTTTGCTGCTTTTCTTCTCATTGTTCTGCTGCCTGGCGCCCCCGGGGCGGCAGAACCAGACGAGCCCCAGGACATGCGGCCGGCGGTGCAGCGAACGGATAGCTATGCCCTTGCAGGCAATATTGAGTTTCCCGAAAACTACCTCGACGGCGCTGATTTTCAGGTGACGGTTCCCTGCAATTCCGTGGTCGACCGGCAGGGGAACATCAGTCTGCCGATTTGCTTTGGTGGCGACGAGGCGTCGCGGATGTTCGAGTTCTACGTGTCGCGCGCCACAGAGCGTTCCAAGATGATTCCTGCCATGATCAACGGCCGCAGACGACCTGTGTCGATGTACTTCACGGTGGTGTTTCGGCGCCACCAGGGCGTTGCCTCCGTGACGGTGTTTCCCCACCAGTTTCTGAATGCAGCAACGCTCGGTGCGCAGTACGTCGCACCACAGCTGATCACAGATGAGTTCTACGGAAGGTTCAGCCCGCTGTGTAGAAACATGCGCATCATGTTCCGGTTTACCGTAGACGCTAAGGGCCATACGACAAACCCACGGCTGCATCGCGGCGATGCCAGTGCGGACTCATGCGTACGCGCTGTGGAGCGTCGGGTCAATCGTCTACGGTTCGTGCCTGGCCAGGTTGATGGCAAGCCGGTGGAAATGGATCACCTGTACACCCCGGTATGGCGAGGGGCGTGGTTGTAGCGCCATTTCAACCGGTCATTGGCTGAGGCACTTCAAAACACCGGCAGCATGCCGGCCATGGCAAGCACGTGGCAAAGTGCCACGAATACACCGCCCGCTGCCACGAGCCACACATCGGCACCGGCACGCCCGGTGCGGTGTTTGTGCATCAGCGCCGGTACCAGGAAGTAGCCGAATACCACGATCAACCCTGCCAGGCTGATGGCGGCGACAAAGCCTTGCGGAAACAGCGTGCTCAAGATTCCTGGCGGCACGAATGTCAGCAGCACGGCACGCAGGCGCAGCGCGTTGCTGGAGCGCCAGGCGAACCGGTCTGCGAGGAAGTCCGCCAGGCTGATGCCCACCGCCAGAAACGACGATGCCACAGCGCAGAACGAGAAGATGTTGAGCCAACGGCCGAGGCTTCCGCCGTCCGACAGCGCCTGCACCAGCGCACCAATGGAGCCGTTCAGCTCGCCGGCAAAGCTGCCGCGCTGCAGGTTGCCGAACACCACGGCGCACCACACGAGGTAGACCGCAAGCGCGACGGCCGAACCCCACAGCACGCTGCGGGTGAGCGCTTGTTCGTTGTGGCCGTACAGCGTGATGAGGCTCGGGATCACCGGCGAGAAGCCGAACGAGGTGAGGTAGGCGGGCAGCGCTGCCAGCGCGTAGATGGCGTAGCCGGGTTCTGCGGTCAACCAGTTTGCCGGTTGCAGATGCTCCAGCAGGCCGCTGACAGCGGCGATGAAAGTCATCGCCATACCGGTGAGAAGAACACCGCACAGTCGCCCCACGGCACCAGCGCCCAGCCACACCATGGCGGCCACGGCGACCCCCAGCACAGCGTTGAGCCAGGGCAGACTCTCCTGTGCCTGCAGCGCGAACGCCTGTGTGAGCACGCTGCCGAAGCCGGAGAAGTAGGCGTAGAGCAGGGTGTAGAGAAGCGCGCAGATAGACAGGTCCGTGGCCGCGGACCAGGTGCGTCCCAGGGTGCTCGATACGTAGGTGGGAAAGCTCGCCCCCACGGGAAAGTGCAGTCCCGTTGCGAGCACCAGCACCGCCGAGCGGTAGCTGAGCCACCACACGGCGAGCAGTGCGATTGCGGTGTAGGGCATCCACATGCCAGCGCTGACGAACGGCAGGGCAAACATCCCGCCGCCTACGGCAGCACCCGCAACGATGAACATTCCCAGGGCCTGGTTCGCCGCCTTCAACGCTGCTGCCACCACCAGCGCACACGCTTGCGTTCGCGGTCGGTGAACACATCGTCGAGCCACAGCGCCAGCCGGCGCAGCGGTGTGGCAGCCAATCGGCGCCAGGCGCGATGGCGTGGTTTGCTGTAATCGCGGTTATAAGGGCACGCCCGCACGCAGATGATGCAATCGGTGTTCTGGTTGGCCCAGAAGCCAAAGCACTTCTCCGCGTTTGGTGTCCACTTCACCACGCCGGTGATGTTCGATCTGCTGTGGCGGTGGTCGCTTGGCGCATCGTACGGCAGCGCCTGCGGCGGGCAGGCGCGCGCGCAGCGATCGCACTGCGCGCAGAAGTCTGCCACGCCGAAGTTTGCCGGCTTGTCATCCACCAGCGGCAGGTCGGTGAACACCTTGCCTATGCGAAAGCGCGGACCGAACTCGGGATGGATGAGCAGGCCATTTCTGCCCACCTCGCCGAGCCCTGCCTGTAAGCCCAGCGGGATACCCAGCGCGGAGTCGTTGAGGCTGGCGTAAGCCCGGTAACCGAGGTTGCGGATGTATTGCGCCAGCAGGATGACGACGATGCTGTCGTGGGTGTAACCGAGGCCGGTGGCGGCGCCGGACAGCGCTGACGGCACCGTGCGGATGAGATCGGCATCCATGGGCTGGGCCACGACGATGGCGTGGCGCAGGTCCTCAGGGATTTCCTGGGGTTTGCTGTCCACCCCGTCACCGGTGTCGCGTGTATAGGCGCGGCTGTACATCCAGCGCTCATCGAAGGCGCACACGCCCACATCGCCGGCGCCGAAAAAGCGCGCCACGCGTTTGAGCTCCCGCGTGGTATCCGCCGGGTCATCTACGGGCAGCGGCTCAGGCCAGCCCTCGTCGTGGGACGTGTAGTAGTCCCAGAAGCCCTCTTTGCGCGGCGGCTCGGTAACGGCGGGTCGGAAGCTGCCGGCGACCTCGATGTCGCGGATCACGTTGGATACGTGCCAGGCGGCGTTACGCAACGCGTAGTCTTTCAGGCCGAAGCCGTCGGTTCTGCGCGCTTTCGCATTCGGCATGTAGTAGCCATCGAAGAACGCCTCGGCCTTGGCAGATCGCACCTCGTCGTCCCAGATCGAGCGGCAGTAGATCTCGTTCTTCTGATCGAAGCGTTCGAACTCGTCGTTGACTTCCACGCCCGACAACGTATCAATGGGCTTTCGCATCGCAGCATTGTTCAGGCCCTCATGCCCACCGGTCAACCGATCCGTTTGCCGCACCGGCAACATATGCGCACCGAACTGGCGGAGGCTGTGCTGGTTGGCTGGCAGGAGCTCGGCCAGGCAGGCTCCTGGTTGACGGCGCATCAGCGCCTGCAGGTTGTCGCCTGCGCGCGCGCTGCCTGGCAGTGCGCCGGGTGCGATGCGCAGCTCGCCAGCCTCTCGCCGTACGCACAGCACGTAGACCACACGCCATCGGCAGCGTTGCCCCCGCACTGGGTGCGGCTGGTGCACGCGGTTGTACGCGATTCCGGGCGCATCACCCGGCGCCTGCGAGATGAGGTGGTGTCTGCCGGCATGTCGGAAGACGAGTACGTGGAAGTTACCAGCGTTGCGGTGCTGACGCGTACGGTGGATGCGTTCACCACCGGCATCGGCGCTGGTGAGCTGCCGTTGCCCGAGC
>JAUILW010000420.1 GCA_030432795.1 Gammaproteobacteria bacterium | reverse complement strand
CAGGATTCGGAGGTGGATGACGTGCGCATGACCGGCTCACAAACCACGCCGGTCGGCTTCGTGGTGGATTGGCCGGTGGATGTCATTGACGGCGCCGAGATGCCCAACACGCCGAGCATCAGCCTCAACTACCTGGTGCGCTACAACTTCGACACCGCCATCGGCAACTTCGCACTGCAGGTGGACGGCAACTACGCCGACGATCAGTACCTGGAAGTCACGAACGGCGGTGCCGCGTTCCAGGAGTCCTACGCCGTGATCAACGCACGTGCCACCTGGACCTCTGCGGATGAGCACTGGCAGGTGACTGCCTGGGTACGCAACCTCGATGACGAGGTGTACAAGCAGTACGCCCTGGATCTCGGCATCCTAGGCGGCACGGTGTTTTACGCACCGCCGCGCTGGACTGGGTTGAACCTATCGTACACCTGGTAGCGCATAGATCGAGGCTTCGTAGCCTTTCCGGCACGGAGCCTCGAATCCCATGACGCTAAGGGCGTATGTGCTGCGCCGCAATGGCGTGCCGCTCGGCGGCCGCGGCGCGCTGCAGGCAATGTTGTCCCGGGCGCTCGGTGCGCCTACGTTCGCGACCTTCTGGCAGTACTGGAACCCGATCTGGGGTTACTACCTCGCACGCTTTGTCTATCAGCCGCTTCGCAGGCTCCGTATGGGTGCGTCGATGGCGCTGCTGATTACCTTTACCGTGAGTGGTGCACTGCATGACGCCGCAGCCATGTTGGTGACGCGCGAGCCGGTTTTCCTGTGCACGCCTTGGTTCGTCTTTCTGGGGCTCGGCGTGCTGTTTGGCAAATCGATGCACTGGAGTACTTCGGGCTACGTCTGGGGCGTGCGTGCACTCGTGAACGTTGCTTATGTTGCGATGTGCCTGGTTCTCGCCCTGATGATTTCCCGGATCTAGCGCCAGCACCCCAAAAATCATCATTTCTGATGATTTCTCAGGCACGCGGGCGGCGTAGCCTCATTTTTCGGTTAGCACGACGCCCTCGCCATGAAAGCATCCTCACCTGAGCCGAACAGTATTGCTGCCATCACCTGCTCCCTCGCCTCCGGTGAGCAGACCGCCGAGGACCTGGTGCGGCGGTCTGTTGAGATCCTGCGTGATGCACAAGGCAAGAACGTGATGATCTCGCTCGATCTTGGTGCCGTGGATGCCGCCCGCGCTGCGGATACACGTCGTGCGGCTGGTGGTTCGCTCCCGCCTCTGCTCGGTGTTCCTGTGGTCGTGAAGGACAACATCCACGTGCGTGGGCTGCCGAATACGGCAGGTACGCAAGCTTTGGCCGAGTTCGTGCCAGCGGAGGATGCGCCTGCCGTGGCACGGCTGCGGCAGGCCGGTGCGATCGTGCTCGGCAAGAGCAACATGCACGAGCTGGCGTTCGGCGTCACCAGCATCAATGGCGCGTACGGTGCCGTACACAACGCGGTTCGCAGCGGCTACATCGCTGGTGGCAGCAGCGGCGGCAGCGCCGTGGCTGTGGCGATGGCGGCTGTTCCCCTTGCGTTGGGGACGGATACAGGAGGCTCGTGTCGCATCCCCGCTGCGCTCAACGGCACGTTCGGCTTTCGCCCGAGCATTGGTCGTTACAGCAATGAGGGGCTGACACGGCTGTCGCACACGCGCGACACGGTGGGTTTCCTGTCCGCTTCCATGCAGGACATCCGCCTCGCAGACGCGGTGTTGCGTGGCGGGAGTGAAGCCCCGGCGAGCGTGTCGCTGCAGGATTTGCGGCTGGGCGTGGCGCGTACGTTCTGCGACCACCTGGATTCTGGAGTCTCGACGGTGCTGCAGCGGGTGCTGCGGCAGCTGAGCGATGCCGGCGTTACGCTCGTTGACGTAGAGATCGAGGGTATTACATCGCTCGCTGATCAGGTGGGGATGCCCATCGTCACCTATGAATGCATGGAGGAGCTGCGGGCCTATCTGGCTCGCTATGCGCCGCAGACCTCGATTGAGGCGTTGGTGGCATCGGTGGCGAGCGCCGATGTGAAGGCGGTTCTGGATGCGTTGCTTCGTGAGCCCACGCCGCTTGCGGCATACCGACATGCGCTGGACGTACTGCGGCCAACGCTCAGGCGCCGTTACGAGACGTTGTTTGCCGAACAGCGCGTGGATGCTCTTGTTTTTCCCACCTGTGCGCTTGCCGCCTGCGCGATTGAGGACGACCTCGAAACCGTGTTGTTGGGCGGGCAGAGGATACCCGTGTTCGATGCTTACAAGCGTCACACCGACCCCGGTGCATGCGCGGGTGTGCCGGGCCTTTCCCTACCCGGAGGATGTACTGCCGATGGCTTGCCGGTTGGCATCGCGCTGGATGGGCCGGTCGGCCGCGACGAGCGTTTGCTGGCGATCGGCAGCAGTGTGGCTGATGTGATCAAGCAGGCATGACCTGCGTCCGTTACCGAGGAGGAGAGATATGAACAGACGATGGATCATCTTATGCGCCGGTCTGGCGGCGTGGACCGTGCCGGACGTTGGCCAGCTGCAGGCCGCCGTGCTGGAGGAAGTGGTCGTCACGGCGCAGCGCCGGGCGCAGAACCTGCAGGAGGTTCCCGTAGCCGTGAGCGCGCTCACCCAGGAAACCATCGAGCGTGACAACGTGCACGACTTCACCGATATCGCCACCCGCGTTCCGGGCCTGACCTTCTCTCCGTTCTCGCCGGGGCAGAATGTTGTGGCGTTGCGTGGGGCTTCCTCCAACGACGACGGCGCGGGCACCGACAACTCGGTGGCGGTGTTTGTGGATGACGTCTATCTCGGCCGGGTCTCCAACATCAACCCGGAGATGTTTGATTTGGAGCGCATCGAGATTCTGCGTGGGCCGCAGGGTACGTTGTACGGCAAGAACACCATTGGCGGCGCGGTGAACATCGTCTCCACGCGCCCGAATCAGGAACGCTGGGGCGGCAAGATTCGCGCCGGGGTCGGCAACTATGATCGCCGGGAGGTTTCCGGGCTGATCAGCGGCCCGCTGAATGACCAATGGGCCGCCAAAATGTCCTTTGTCATGCGTAAACGCGACGGCTGGGTAGACAACGTGTTTCTCGACAAAGAGCAGAAAGACGATGACAGTCGCGCGCTGCGCGGGCAGCTGCTCTACGCAGGAGATCGGTTCGAGGCGCTACTGAGCGCGGACTACAACCGGCTCGATGTTGAAGATATGGCGCGCATTCCCATCAACACGGGCGAGCCAGGCGACCCCGCGTTCTGGGCTTCCAACGTTCCGGGCAGCTACACGGCGTTGTGCGGTGGGCGCGGTCCGGACTGCTCCGCGGGTCCGGTGGATGGTTATGCCGAGAAGGAAGCGTGGGGTGTCAGCGCCAGGCTCACTTGGCACACGGATGTGGGCGAGCTGATCTCCATCACCGCATATCGGGAAAGTGAGGCGGACTGGAACATGGACTCCACGGGCACACCGGCATCGGTGCTGCCCGGCTTTCTGTTTGGCCGGGTCAACGACGACATCCTGGATGAAACGGAGCAGTTCTCCCAGGAGCTGCGGTGGGTGTCGAGTGTCGGTGAGAG
>JAUILW010000419.1 GCA_030432795.1 Gammaproteobacteria bacterium | reverse complement strand
GGCCACAACCTCGTCTTCGAAAAAACCATCGTCGTATGCCTTCGCGTAACCTGCCTGTGAACGCAGCGCGAAGGCATCGGAGGCCTCGCGGGAAATGGAAAGGTCGCTGGCGATGTTCTCCGCCGTCTGCGGCATCGAGTCGTTACCGTACTTTTCGGTGATGCGGGGATTGGGGAAGCGCGCCCCCATGGAACTGTCGAAGGCGTGGAAGTCGCGGCTGAAGGCGTACGCCGACTTGCCGATAACGAAGGGGCCGCGGCTCATACTTTCCACACCGCCAGCGATGAACAGGTCGCCACCCCCGGTAGCCGCTGTACGGGCGGCTTCGAGTACAGCAGAAAGACCACTGGCACAGGCCCGGTTAACAGTGATGCCAGGCACCGTAACCGGCATCCCGGCGAGCAGGGCTGCATGCCGGGCAATGTTGCGCGAATCTTCGCCGGCCTGGTTGGTGCAGCCGAGGATGATGTCGTCGACCGCTTCGGTGGGCACACCGGTGCGTTCCATCAACCGAGCAATGACCTGCGCAGCGAGGTCGTCGGGACGGATCCGGGCCAATGCTCCGGTATTGCGGCCGAGCGGGCTGCGCAGGCCATCGAACAAGTAGGAGTCGCGCATGACAAATTTCTACGAAACGTTGATGTTCAGTGGGTCCGCGGCGTCGGCGTCGAGCCAGGCCGGGCCGTCGAGAATGCCACCGGCGACGAAACCGCCATCTACCGTCAACACGTGACCGTTGACATAGCTGGCCTCCTCGGAGGCGAGGAACAGCGCTGCGGCGGAAATCTCTTCCGGCCGGCCGAATCGCTTGATCGGCAGTTGGTGCAGGTAGGTGTCGCGTGTGCCTGAGTTATGCGCGCCGCGCACCAGGGGAGTATCCACCGGTCCGGGCGCTATCGCGTTGACGGTGATGCCGAAAGGCGCAAGGTCCACGGCCATACCCCTCGTCAACATGATGACACCGCCTTTGGTGACGCCGTAGGACGTGCGTGCATAGCCAGCACGAATGCCGGCGATGGACGCGACGTTGACGATGCGTCCGAACCCGTGCTCCATCATCAGCCTGGCACTGATCTGACCGCAATAGAAGCTCCCTGTGAGATTCACATCCAGGCTTAAGCGCCACTGCTCTTCGGTAATCGCCTGGAAGGGAGCAAGCACAGCGACCCCGGCATAGTTCATCAGAATGTCGAGCCGGCCACCATCTTCTCGGATCAAGGCGATCGCTTCTTCCACCGATGCCCGGTCGGCGACATCGACCGACAATGCCACAATCTCGCCGTCCAGGCCGTCCGGGTTGGTCGCCAATGATTCCAACATCTGGCCGTCGAGATCGGCGGCGAATACTCGCGCCCCCTGCCGGGCGAGCCGCAAGACGGCGTCGCGACCAAGGCCGCTGGCGGCACCGGTTACCAGCGCCGTGCGCCCGTGAAAGCGTCTCCGCTCGTCGCGTCCAACCTTGTCCATCATCGTCTTCCTCGTGAACTCAGTACACCGAGCGGCCACCGCTCACGTCGTAACACTGGCCGGTGACGAAGCTGGCTTCGGCACCGAGCAGAAACGCGACGACCGCGGCGACCTCGCCCGGTCGCGCCGGTCTCCCCATCGGGATGTTGCGCACCGAGTTGTCCTGAAAATCACCGGTCATCTCCGCCTTCATGCCGGTTTCACCGACAAGCGTCGGCGTCACGCAGTTGACCCGTACGCCGTGCTTGACCAGGTCGCGGGCGAAGGATTTCGTCATCGCCACCACTGCCGCCTTGGAGGCAGCGTAGCCAACCAGTCCGGCAGGTCCTTCCTTGGCGGCGGTCGAGGCAATGTTGACGATGCTGCCGGCACCATGCTGCACCATGAGCGGTGCGACCGCCTGCATGGCGAGAAACGCACCGACCTGGTTCACTTCCACCACCTTCCGGAAGGCGTCCAGCGGATATCGCGTGGATGGTGCGATGGGCCCCAGAATACCGGCGTTGTTGACCCACATGGTCGGTGGTCCAAATGCATCCACGGTGGTCGACACCAACGACTGCAACGATTCCTCGTCGGTGACATCACAGGCACAGGCTCGTGACCGCCCACGCTGAGCAGCCGACAATCCGGCCACCACATCGTTCAGTGCGGCGCCATCGATGTCGGCCAGCACGACGGTAGCGCCATCGTCGAGGAGTCGCCTGGCGATAGCGAGGCCGAGACTCCGCGCCGCGCCGGTAACCACTGCGACTGGCTGCTCAACACTACGCACGTTGTAGGCCATGGAGACTCTCCTGCTCGGCCGTGGATAAAGCGGCCCGGGCTGGCACCGTGGTTGGCGACGGCCCGGGTCGCATGCCTGCCTACTCGGTAGCAGCGGAGGTGATCCGCTCCAGCTGCTCCATAGACATGCCGGGAATATCCTTCCACAGGGAACGACCCAGTTCACGCCACACGTCCAGTTCCTCCTCGGTCAACTCGACGATCGTCATACCGCTGTCGAGCACCATCTGGCGCAGGCGGCTCTCCCATTCGTCCTCGGCCTTCATCGAGACTTCCTCCGCCTCGCGCGCGGCTTTGAGCAGGATCTCTTGCTGGGCGGGGGAACGCTGTTCCCACCACTCCACCGAAACCGCGGTCAACGATGCCACCACCGAGTAGTGCACGGGAGTGATCGACTTGGTCACATCCCAGAGGCTGCCCAGGTACCACGACGTCCACGCCGCGTCGAGGCCGTCGACCGCGCCCTGGCCGAGGGCCAGGTAGGTCTCCGCCCACGCCACGCTGGCCGGAGAGGCGCCCGCCGCTTCCCAGAACGCCAGCGGCACCGGCGATGAGGGCACGCGTATCTTCTGCCCGGCCAGATCGGCCGGCACCCGCACCGGATCCTGCGTACCAAGGATACGAAAGCCGCCAGTCTCGAGAATCATCAACGGATACAAACCGTCCTCGCGGGTCGCTTCGCGCAGTTCGTTGCCGATCTCACCCTTGATGATGACTTTGCGAAACTGGTCGCGGCCATCGAACAAGTACGGCGCTTCGATCGCCTGCCAGGCATCGGTGAATGGACCATGGTTTGCGGTGCTGGCAAGACCCATCTGCACGGTTCCGTCAAGAACCGCCTGCACCGACGCGCCTTCCGAGTAGAGGCTGCCTGCGTGGTAGGCTTCGACAGTCATGCGACCGTTGGAAAGCTCCTCGACGCGCTTGGCGAAATGCTCCAGGGCGATGCCCGGCGCCATGTCTTCCTTGTAGGAGTTGGTGATACGCATGTGCAAGGATTCGACTTCGTCAGCGAATGCCTGCCCAGGCACCGACAGCAAGGCGGCGACGCCGAACGCTACCGTTGCGCCCTTGAACCTTCCGCGACAAGTACTGGACTTCATCATTATCTTCCTCCGGTTGTATAACCATGGAACGAACTGGTCTGCCCGTCCCGTTCGTGTACCGCTACAAGCGGCCTATTGCCTGCGACCGCCGAAGGCGGCCGAGATCTTTCCGTGGAACTGTTTCGCGTCTACCGTTCGCTACGCGTCACCTCAAGGGACAATCCGTCATGGGTGACAGAGACATAGGGCGAC
>JAUILW010000418.1 GCA_030432795.1 Gammaproteobacteria bacterium | reverse complement strand
GCCGTATCGTAGCCGTTCTGACTACTCACGTATAATGCCCCGATGAGCGCCCAACCCGTCATCCGCACCGTCACCGACGGCCCGGACCAACAAACACCGAAGTACTGGTACGGCAATGATCCGTTCCTGACCCATTTCTTCAACGCCGTGTCCTCCACCTTTCCGGAGGGTGAGCGGTTCTTCATCCGGGCGGTGCGCCATTTTGCGCAGGACGGCAATGATCCGGTGATCCGCGCCTTCGTTGGGCAGGAAGGCCAGCACAGCAAGGCGCACGACGTGCACATCGACTTGATGCTGGCACAGGGTTTCAGCGGCATCGCCCGCTTCAATCGGGTACAGAAGCGGGCCATGGGGTGGATGAACCGTCGCGTTCCCAGGCTGTCGCTGGCGCTGACCGTCGCCATCGAGCACGTCACGGCGGTGTTCGCCCACGAGTTTCTGCATCACCCAGACTACTGGCTCGAGCCCATGCATCCCGACATGCAGCGCCTGTGGCGCTGGCACGCCCTGGAAGAAGCCGAGCACAAAGCGGTGGCATTCGACGTGTATGAGGCCCGCGGCCTGCCGCTGTGGCTGCGCCGCGTGGCCATGCTCGATGCCACCATGGGCTTTCTGGGAGAGATCTTCGTGCGGCACAGCTATTTGCTGATCAAAGACGGGCATTTCCGCCCCGCCACCCTGTGGCGCGGCCTGCGCTCGCTCGTGGGCCGCGATGGCATTCTGCGCCGGCTGGCGCCGCACATCGGCCCCTTCTACCACAGAGACTTTCATCCGAATCAGGTGGACGATCGATCGCTGCTCGCGCAACGCTGCCGCGAATGGGGGCTTGCCGCACCATGAGCCTGATCGCCAGAATCGACGGGCGCTTTACCATGCGCCAGGGCGCGCTGGAAGATCCGGTGGTGGCCTACGAGACCCTCGGCACCCTGAATACCAGCGCCAGCAATGCGGTGCTGATCTTCACCGGCCTGTCACCCTCCGCCCACGTGGCCTCCAACGAAATCAATCAGGCCAGCGGCTGGTGGGAAGACATGGTCGGGCCGGACAAGCCCATCGACACGGACCGCTACTTCGTGGTGTGCGTGAACTCGCTGGGAAGCTGCTTTGGCTCCACGGGACCAGCCTCCAACGATCCAGCCACCGGCAAGCCTTATCGGCTGAGCTTTCCGGTCCTCACCCTGGAGGACATCGCCTGCGCCGGTGGCCGCGTGCTCGACCATCTCGGCATCGAGCGCCTGCACACCGTGATCGGTGCCTCCATGGGCGGCATGACGGCACTCGCCTTCGCCCTTCTGCACCCGGAACGCACCGCGGCGCTCATTTCCATCTCGTCCGCCGCCCGCAGCCTGCCATTCTCCATCGCCTTGCGCTCGCTGCAGCGGGAGATGATTCGCCGCGACCCCGCCTGGCAGGATGGCAACTACCAGATACCCGGCGACGGCCCCGCCATGGGCATGCGCCTGGCACGCAAGCTCGGCATGATCACGTATCGCTCAGCCCAGGAGTGGGAAACCCGCTTCGGCCGCGAGCGCACCACCGACCGCGCGCCGGAGGTGGGCCCCTTCGGTATCGACTTCGAGATCGAATCCTACCTCGACGCGCACGCACAGAAGTTTGTGGGCAGCTTCGATGCCAACTGTTATCTCTACCTGTCGCGGGCCATGGATCTGTTCGACGCCTCCGATCACGGCGGCAGCCTGAAACAAGCCTTCAAACGGCTACGCCTGGAACGGGCCATGGTGATCGGCGTGGAAACCGACTTCCTGTTCCCCATCCACCAGCAGGAGGAGCTGGCGCTGGCGCTGCAGCAGAACATTCAGGATGTGCGCTTCGCGCGCCTGGATTCCATGCAGGGACACGATTCATTTCTCGTGGACATGGATCGCTTCCGTCCAGCCATCGCGAGCTTTTTCTAGGCGCCTCTTTGTCGATGCCATTCAGCGCGCGCCGCGCACCAACCTGCCCGGCAACGCACCCGTGAATGCATCGTCGCGCACCGTCACCTCGCCGGCGCAGAGCGTAGCAAGGTAGCCTTTCGGCCGCTGCATGAAGCGCGGCGCGCCGCTTGGCAGGTCCCACACCATGTGCGGCGCTTCCAGCGACAGCGCCTGGAAGTCAATGACGTTGATGTCCGCGCGCAGCCCTGGCGCGATGCGGCCACGGTCACCCAAACCGTAGAGTGCCGCGGTTTCTGACGTCTGGCGGCGCACGATCTCGGCGAGGTCGAGCCTCGGCCCACGCTGCCGGTCTCGGCCCCAGAAGGCCAGCATGAAGGTCGGCATGCTGGCGTCGCAGATCGTGCCGCAGTGGGCACCGCCATCTGCCAGACCCATGCGGGTGTGCGGGTGCCTGTGCATCTCGTAGAGCGGCGCCAGGTCGCCTGCCGCGTAGTTGAGAAACGGGAAGTACAGCAGCCCCTTACCGCCGCCGCTGTTGAGATGGTCGTACGCCAGTTCCGCCGGGTCGCAGCCCTGCCGCGCAGCGACGGCTGCCAGGCTGTCCTCGGCCGCCGGCTCGTAGTCCGACTCACCGGTGAACCGCCACATGCGGTGGTAGCTCGAGCAGATGAAGCGCATCAGCGGCGTTGGGTTGTCCGCTTCCTCGGCGAGTATGCGCGCCCGTGTCTGAGGCTCCGCCAGTCGGCGCAGGCGCTCCGCCGGAGGCAGCGCAGACAAGGCCTCAAACGTCGGTCGGCCGAGGAACGGGTTCACGGTACCGTCCCAGCACTGCAGGATGCCGACCGGCCTTCCCGCCACCTGACCCACCACCCGACAGCCCGCGGCGTTTGCCTCATCCAGCGCGCCAAGCATGTCGCGCCACAGATCCGGCGCCATGTCGGAGATATTGAAGTTGAAGGATGCGTAGCCGCCGGTCTTGCGGGCGATCTCCTTGAGCCACCACATTTCCCGCGGCACGTCCGGGTGGTGCAGCGCGCACTGGAACACGCCGTGGCCTGCGCGTTTGATGGCGTCGCTGATGGCGATGACTTCGGCAGGCTCTGCAGACGTTCCCGGCACGAGATCGCCGTGTATCGACTTGTGCAGAGGCGTGCGCGAGGTGGAAAAACCCAGGGCACCGGCTTGCAACGCCTCATAGACGATGGCGGTCATCGCCGCCAGGTCCTGCTCCGTTGCATCATTGCCATCGGCGCTGCGATCGCCCATGACATAACCGCGCACCGCGGCGTGCGGCACCTGGGTGCCGACGTCCGCCACCCACTGGCGGCGCGCCAGTGCATCCAGATACTCGGGGAAGCTCTCCCACTCCCACTGTATGCCGTCCGCCAGTGCGGATCCTGGAATGTCTTCCACGCCCTCCATGAGCTCGATGAGCCACTGGTGCCGATCCGGCTTCGCCGGCGCAAAACCAACGCCGCAGTTGCCCATCACAAGCGTCGTCACGCCGTGGTAGCCGGTGGGGGTCAACCCGGAATCCCAGGTAGCCTGGGCGTCGTAGTGGGTGTGAATGTCGACCCATCCCGGGGTCACGAGCGCGCCGTGGGCATCGAGCTCCTGCCTGCCCCGGCCACCGACGACGCCGACCTCGACGATC
>JAUILW010000417.1 GCA_030432795.1 Gammaproteobacteria bacterium | reverse complement strand
ACCGGCGGCGGCAACTTGCCCGGCCGACCGTTGCGCAGGTTGATGAAGGCCTGCAGGGATGACGAACGCCAGTAGTGTGCTTCGCGCTCCGTGTCGGCGGCGCAGATGTTGTAGCCGAGCATCACGTAGGGGGAATCAAGCTGCGCCGAGGGCTGGAAGCGCTCCCGGTACAGGGCGATCGCCTGCATCATCGCAGCCGGTGCAAAGTGTGAGGCGAAAGCGTAGGGCAGGCCGTATGCAGCTGCGAGCGACGCGCCGTACAGGCTCGAACCCAGTATCCAGATGGGCACGTTCAGGCCGTGCCCGGGGGTTGCCTCGACGGCAGCACGGGCGTCGGAGAAGTATCGCTGCAGCTCACGAACATCTTCAGGAAATCGGTCGACGCCGCCGGTCAGGGTGCGCCGCAAGGCGTGGGCCGTCGCCTGATCGGTGCCAGGTGCGCGGCCCAGGCCCAGGTCGATGCGCCCGGGGAACAGGCTTTCCAGGGTGCCGAACTGCTCAGCAATGACCAGCGGCGCATGGTTGGGCAGCATCACGCCGCCGGCGCCCACGCGGATACGGCTGGTGGCCGCGGCAACGTGGCCGATCACCACGGACGTTGCGGCGCTGGCGATGCCCACCATGTTGTGGTGCTCGGCGAGCCAGTACCGGTTGTAGCCCAGTTGCTCTGCGCGTTGTGCCAGGGCCGCGGAGTTGGCGAAGGCATCCGTTGGTGTGCTGCCTTCCGGTACCGGCGCGAGATCGAGGATGGACAGCTTAAATTGCATCGACGGGATCGAAGCTGGTGGCGACGATGGTGCCGCTGTCGAAGGACTGTGTGAGCCCGCGATACGCCTGTTCCATCAGAAGCTTCGGCGCGGGAAAACCGGTGTGCTCGTCTGCGGCGTGCACGCTCACCCCTACCACTACCGGTATGTAGCCTTCGCTGGTCTTGAATGAGCGCATGTAGAGGTTGTCGAAGATGCGCTTGAAGCTCTCAGCAGAACAGCAGCCGAGGTCGTTCTGCAACGTCACCACTGCGAAGATATCCGGCTCCGGGCGTGTTACCAGGTCCAGCGGTCTAACAAGAGATTGAACGCGGCTGCCGATGGCGTAGATCAGCTCATCGACGGTGGTTTTGTCGTACTGCGACTGCACCACATCGAGATTCTTCACGCCCACCAGCAGAAGGCAGGCCGCGCCGCCGCGGGTCTCAGCCTGCCGTATGGCGTCGCCCAGCCGCTCCAGCGTGTATTTGACGTTACCGAGCCCGGTCACCGGATCAACGATGTCGGTGGTCTGCAGCTCGCGGATCTTACGGCGCAGCAGACGGTTCGCACGCAACAGGTCGTTGCTCCGTTTGGCCATCTGCCGAGCGGCGGTCACGCGGATCTGCAGTTGCGAGCGCAGATGCGCTTTGTTGATGAAGTCATCCACCCCAGCCTTGAATGCCTGGCGAATGGCTTCCTCATCGTCCCGGGCAGTCAGCAGAATGGTGTAGGTGTAATGGTCGGTGGTTTCGTCCATCTTCTTGATGCGGCGCGACAGTTCCACACCATCCATGTGCGGCATGAGCCAGTCGGCGATGACGATGTCGGCTGGACGCTTCTCCACCGAACGCAGTGCCTGCAGGGGGTTATTGGTGAAGCGCACATTGTTGAAGCCGCCCGCCCGCAACGCCTTGGCAATAATGGCGCTCGAGAACTTGGCGTCGTCCACTACGAGGATTGGAATGTCTTCCTGGGACATGTAACTTACGCGCGCAGGTCAGTACTTCTTTAACCCGATAGTTTAACCCAGGGAGGAGCCACCCTTGCCATCATTCGATGTGGTGTCCGAAGTGGACGAACACGAACTCAGCAATGCCGTCGACCAGGCCAACCGGGAGCTGGAGAAGCGCTTCGACTTTCGTGGCGTGGAGGCGAGCTACGAGCTGAAGGATGGCGGAGTTCTGGTGACCGCGCCCGAGGAGTTTCAGATTCAACAGATGGAGGACATCCTGCGCGAGAAGCTCACCCGGCGCTCCGTGGATGCCTCCTGCCTGGACCCGGGCGACATCGAAGGTGCGGGCAAGGTCAAACGGCGTTTGTACGGCCTCAAGCAGGGCATCGACCAGGACACTGCCCGCAAGATGACCAAGATGGTCAAAGGCTCAAAACTCAAAGTGCAGGCACAGGTGAACGGCGACAAGGTACGGGTCACCGGCAAGAAGCGTGATGAGCTGCAGCAGGTGATCAGTATGTTCAAAGACGCAGACCTGGGGCTGCCGCTGCAGTTCGACAATTTCCGCGACTGACCAACAGGCCGTGCCCCGCCGCACGTGGCGGGAAGCGGTGGAGGTGTACCGCCACCCGCGGGTGCTCGGCATGCTGTTCTTCGGATTCTCCGCCGGCCTGCCCCTGCTGCTGGTGTTTTCCACCCTGTCTGCCTGGCTGACCGAAGCTGGCGTGTCGCGTACCGAGACCGGCTTCGTCAGCTGGATCGCCATTACCTACTCCATCAAGTTCTTCTGGGCGCCGGTGGTAGACCGGTTGCCGCTACCCCTGCTCAGCCGGTGGCTGGGCCAGAGGCGCAGCTGGATGCTGCTGTCACAGGTGGCGATCGCGGTGGGCCTTGTGGGCATGGCGTCTACCCAGCCGGGAGCGTCCCTCACACCGCTGGTGCTGTACGGGCTGTTCGTCGCCTTTGCCTCCGCTACCCAGGACATCACCATCGATGCGTACCGTATCGAGGCGGTGGATGAGTCTCGCCAGGCGGCGATGGCAGCGACCTATATCTTCGGCTATCGGCTGGCGCTTCTGGTTGCCGGCGCTGGAGCGCTTTACGTTGCTGAGTTCTGGTCCTGGTCTTCTGCCTATGGCGCCATGGCGCTGTGCATGGGGGTTGGAGTGCTCGCCACGCTGATTGCTGCCGAGCCTGAGCGGCAACCCCTGCCTGTGCTCGAGGGCGACGCGCTTGAACGCCTGCGCGGATGGCTTGCATCCGCGGTGGTTGGTCCTTTTCGTGATTTTTTCAGCCGCAACGGCGTCGGTGTGGCGCTGCTGCTCCTGGCGCTGATCGGCTGCTATCGTCTCAGCGATATCACCATGGGGGTCATGGCGAACCCGTTCTATCTGGACCTGGGATTCACCAAGGCGGAAATCGCCAGCGTCGTCAAAGTCTTCGGCTTCGCCATGACCATCGTCGGCTCGGCGGTGGGTGGGGTGCTGGTGGTGCGTTACGGCGTGTTGCGCATACTGCTGCTCGGCGCGCTGCTGGTAGCAGCGACCAACCTGCTGTTCGCGGTACTCGCCAACGCAGACGCCAGCATGCTCGATGTCACCGCACTGGCGGTAGTGATCAGCGCTGATAACTTCAGCGGTGGCCTGGCCAACGTCGTTTTCATCGCCTTCCTGTCCGGCCTGACCAACCGCGCCTACACCGCCACGCAGTATGCGCTGTTCAGCTCGCTGATGACGCTGCTCGGCAAGTTCGTCGGCGGCTACTCAGGCGTCGTGGTGGACGGTTTCGGCTACACGCCGTTTTTCCTGTACGCAGCCGCGCTGGGACTGCCGGCAATCGCGCTGGTGCTGCTG
>JAUILW010000416.1 GCA_030432795.1 Gammaproteobacteria bacterium | reverse complement strand
CGCGGGCTGAACTTCACATGCCGAACCATTCGATCCATGGCGAACTGGAGATGAATCAATGTGCGTGAATCCCGCGATACCTTGTTGTGCAGGCTCATTGATTGGTCTACAACTCGATACAGCGAGCCCAGCAGTAACGCACCGATCGTGAGCGAAGTCAGGATTTCAACGGAGGAGAATCCGCGGCTGCGGCGCTTCACTGGAAGTCTCCGAAGACCTGCTCGAAGTGAATTGTGGTGTCGCTTACCAGCACGCGAACGCGAACGACGCCAGGGTCCGGGTCGGTCAGTGGATCGTTGTCCGGGGGAACGTTGTCGATGTCGTGGGGCGCGACGAACACGACGATGCGATTTGGCACGCTGATAGGGTCTGAGTAACTCGATGGCGTAGTGCCGCCGGTGGCTGATGCCTCCTGTTCCAGCGCAGCAAAGGGTTGCGCCAGCGTGGATTCAAGGCGCGCCAATGCTGCGTACTGCAATATCAGTTGCTGACGATTTTCGCTCGACGAGCCCATGACGACGCGCAATGCTTCTGTGGCCGGTACGATCGATAAGGACAGCAGCAATGCGGCTACCATCACCTCGACGTAGGAGTATCCGCGCATAACCACTACTGCACGCTCACTCTGCCGGTGAGCGGTGCCACCGTAACCGATTTGCTGTTGCTACCGGCAGTGATCTGCAGATTGGCAGAAGCCAGGCCGAAGGTGACCGTATTGGTTACGGTGAACGGCGTACCCCAGTTGTCGAACAGCAGCGTGTTTTTGCTGCCACCGGCGCCGAAGTTGAACGGGTTTGGTGAAGGAGTAAGCGTGCTATTGCCGCTCATCCTAAGGGTGACAGGCTGCTTTGTGACCTGATGGTAGACGGTTCCAGCATTGCCGGCCGGCTCGCTGCTCAGATCCGCCTGAAAGACCGAGAATTGCGAGCTGTTGTTGTCGTAGAAAACTGCGTGTGGCGTGCCGGTTCGCACCGCTTCACGGTGAGCGATACGGATCAGCTCTTCCAACTGGATGGCCAACGCCTCCAGCCGCTGTACTTCAGTGGTAGCAGCAGAAGGCAGGAGCAAGCTCACGAGTAGCGTGAGCAACGCAAGGCCTGCAACGACGGACGCGAGTGTTGTGGGCATGTGGGAGTCCTTTCACCGTGCGCCACGAGTTAGAACGAGTTCACATGGTATTGGTGGAACGAGTGGACGGATGTGCGCGAGTCGACATTCTGGCGACGTGGTAATGGTTGCGCCCCGGTGGTCTGCATCCCGGAGCGTCACTGGCATGCGCTGGCCGAGGGGGGGGCATTGTATAGCCGGCGGTAGACGCGAGGCCTCGAATTTCCGAGGTGTTCAACGACAGAAGCTGCTCTACACCCAGCACGTACTCTGGTGTGATGTGGATCACGCAATTACATCCGCTGGGAACCCACATTCTCTGTTTGCGCCACTATAAATAAGCCGCATAGAGGGGACGTCACCGGCTACCCGGTGGTCGCCCATACAAATCAGAGATCAGATGCACGCACCAGGGAAGACACACGCAGCAACGGATGCCGCCAGCCGGACAGCCAGGCTGCGAGCGTGGTCGCTGGACGTGCTGCGCGGTGGTCTGAACCCGCAATCCAGCGATGCACGGCTCGTGCGGCAAGTTCAGGTCCTGAACGGTCTGATGCTCACGGGTATGCTTCTATGTATTCCGCTCGGAATCTTCTGGTCGATGTTCGAGAACCCGTTGTTTGCGCATGTTTACGGCGCGGCAATGTCTGCGTGGGCAGTGCTCTTCTACTGGTTGCGTCGACACCAGCAGCTACAGATCGTCGGGCGTGCAGCGGTCTGTGTGCTGTTCGGAATCTGTACCGCCACGGTGCTGTTGATGGATTCGGTGAAAACCAGCCTACTCGCCTGGTACATGCTGATGCCGCTAGCCGCTGCCGTGTGTATCGGTCGACGCGACCTGTGGTTCTGGGGGGTGGTCGCGATGCTGGCACCGCTGGTCTTGACGGTCGCTCCAGTTCACGATCAGCTCGGGTCGACATCTCTTACATCGCTGATCGAGGATCCGAAATCTCTGGTCGTTCTCGCGCTCGGCGCGTTTATCACCTCGGTGCTCACGAGCATTTGGATCAGCCATCACGAACAGCTCGCGCAGCGTCTGGACGACTCCGTGGTCAGGTTGGAGAAAGAAGCCGCCGCCCACCGGCTGCTTGTTGATACCGCCATGATGGCCAGTGCCGAAGCGGAACTGGCGAGCGGAGCCCGCGCCTTGCTGCAACCGCTGGCGGATCTCGACTGGGTGTCTTCGGTGGCCTTCTGGGACACACGGGAGGACATGGCCCCTGAGCGTCCCGTCTGCCAGTTCCCTTTGCACACGGCTTTCCCAAGATCGTCCGCCCTGCAGAAAGTTCTACGTACCGGTGAACGCGGCACGTTGGATGATCCGGCCACGGAGACTCAACGGTACTTCTATCCCATTCGCGATGGCCTGGACGCCGTCGGCGCCATCGAGCTTTTGCCAACCGGCTCGGCCCGACAGATGCAGGATGGTGACTGGCTGGTGCGGCAGATCGCGATTCAGCTCGGGCACATCGCCGAACGGGAGAGAACTGCCGCCACGATACTTCGCGAAGCGCGCTTTGACGCGCTGACGGGGCTGCACAACAGGCGGGCGTTTCAGGAGTTGATCGGCGCGGAGATCGCCCTCGCACAACGTAACGAGTCCAAACTTGCTCTGCTGTTCATTGATCTCAACGACTTCAAACGAGTGAACGACAGTTTGGGTCACGCAGCCGGCGATCAGGTTCTGCAACTCGTGGCAACCCGACTGCAGCATGCCATTCGCGCGCGGGGTGACTGTGCAGAAGGACCTCGCAGCGCCGATGGCATCGCACGGGTAGGGGGTGACGAGTTCACGCTGCTGCTCACTCAGATTAACGATGAGAAGGATGCCGAAGCCGTTGCCCAGAGAATTCTGGCGGCACTTTCCACCCCGATCCAACTGGGAGAGCGTCAGTTCAAGGTTGGCGCAAGTATCGGTATCGCCCTGTATCCGCAGGACGCGCAGCACGCAGATGCATTGGTACGCTGCGCAGATGCCGCCATGTACTCCGCAAAACGTCGTGATATGTCGGGCTATTGCCGCTACCAGGCCTCCCAACGTGCCGTAGACTCATTGAGCTTCGAAGCAGAGATGCGCCACGCTCTGGCTGCCGGCCAGCTGGCGATGTACTACCAACCGGTCTTTACCTGTCAGACCAGCGAACTGGTTGGTGCCGAGGCACTGATCCGGTGGCGGCACCCCGAACGGGGCTGGATCTCCCCGGCGCAGTTCATACCACTCGCCGAGGAAATCGGACTCATCAACGAGATCAGCCGTTTCCAGTTCGATACCGCGCTGCGCTGGTTTTCAGACGTGCGCCACCTGACACCAGCTAACTTTCGTCTGGCGCTCAACATGTCGCCTGCGCAGATCGACAATGAAGCTTTCACGGCTTGGCTCATTGAACGTATCGATCGCTCGGGTCTGCCTACCCACCAGATTGAACTAGAACTCACCGAAACAGCTCTGCTCGCGGATACG
>JAUILW010000415.1 GCA_030432795.1 Gammaproteobacteria bacterium | reverse complement strand
CGGAAGCTTTGGGGGTGTCCTGCCACGGGGCCATATCGGCATGCAGGCCGAAGCGCATGGCAGTGTCCACTACCAGGTGCATCAGCGACAGGCTGGAGTTGCCGGCCGCCAGCACGTTTGCGGCCGGCGCGCCGATGAGCAGTGCGCCGAGCTCCCGTGCTTCCGGAATGCCGCGCAAGCCGCCGTAGTTGCGGGTGTCGGTGCCGTCGGAGGCGATGTAGTTGCCGGCAATCTGCTCTTCGAGGGCGTTGCTCAGCGCCGTCTGGCTTGCCGATGGCTTGCCCCGGGTCAGATCCAGAGCAAGCTTGTTTGCGGTGGCATTTCCAAGGCGCGCTTCAGCGCTATCAAGAAATGCACGTATGTCGTCGCCGGTACGTTCTCTGAGGCTGGTCATGCGGGGAGCCCGGTACGCTCGTCGATGCCGAGCATGAGGTTGAGGTTCTGCACTGCTGCACCAGATGCCCCCTTGCCGAGATTGTCGTAGCGGGCGGTGAGCAGCACGTGTGAATCGTTGCCGAAGAGCAGGATCTCCAAACGGTTCGTATCGTTGCATGCCGTCGGCTCGAGAAAGCCATTGTCGAGGGCTGCGTCGTGTTGATCGAGCGGCACCACCTGCACGAACGGCTCGCCCGCATAGCGCTCCGCGAGGCAGGCATGCAGGTCGCTGATCGACCCTTTGAGCATACTGGTATGTAGCGGGATGTGATCGCTCATGCCCTTGAGGTAATTACACACGATCGGCGAGAACAGTGGTGCGTTCGTACAGCCTGAGTATCGGTGCATTTCCGGCAGGTGTTTGTGGGTCAGGCTCAGTCCGTAGGGGCGCGCGCCGTGTTCCTCGCCGACACCGGCCTGATAGGCCTCGATCATCTGCCGGCCGCCGCCTGAGTAACCTGACAATGCATGCATGCTCAGCGGTTGATCAGGGCTGAGCAGGCCGGCCTCGATCAGCGGCCGCACGAGCAGGATGAAGCCCTGCGGGTAGCAACCGGGGTTGCTCACACGTGCCGCCGTTCGGATTGCGTCGCGCTGCCCTGCGGCCATCTCCGGCAGGCCGTACACCCAGCCATCGGCCACCCGATGGGCCGTGCTGGCATCGATGTAGCGGGTGTGGTCGCCGCCGAACGCCACAGCCTCTCTGGCGGCATCATCTGGCAGGCAAAGTATGGCGACGTCGGCGGCGCGCAGTGCGTCCCGACGGGCGCCTTCGTCTTTGCGTTCGGCGTCGGACAGACGCAGCAAAGTAATGTCGTCTCGACCTTCGAGACGCGCGGTGATCTCCAGGCCTGTGGTGCCGGCCTGGCCGTCAATGAATACCTGATGCATGGTGAGTCGAGGGTCGCGATGCCCTCTTCGGCCGAAAGTCGCGCATTATAGACAAGAAGCGCTAAGGTCGATGTACCTAAATGCAGCCTTGTTGACGGGAGCTTGAGGTAAGGAACCATGAGCGACACCAAGCCCAGACCCAACCCAACCCGCACGAGCGGGGCGCGCTGGCGCACTGAGACCTACCGTAATCTCGCCTGTGAGTTCATCGACCTGAGCGGCGAGCATCTCGGCGCGAGGCTCGAGCGGATACCCCCGGGGCAGTCTTCGAGCTTTCACCACTTCCATACCGCGGAGGAGGAGCACGTGTTCGTGCTCGAAGGTGAGGGGGTGTTGCTACGCGGTGACCAGGAGACGGCCCTCGCCGCCGGCGACCATGTCTGGTTTCCGGCGGGGGTGCCCGAGCCGCACCACATCGTCAATCGCTCTGAGACCTGGATGACCTACCTGGTCTTCGGCGAGCGCCTGAGCCACGACGTCGTTGTCTACCCGGAGCACGACACCATGTTGATCAAAGGGCTTGGCGGCAAAGCGTTTCGGGTAGAACCGCTCGATTGAAACCTACTCGCCATAGATGAGCTTGCCGCGGCTATAGGTGCGTTGCACTTTCACATCCAGCAGGTTCGCCCGCGGCGTGAGCAGGGGATTGCGATCGAGCAACACCAGGTCTGCCTGCTTGCCGGCGCTGATGGATCCCTTGATGTCTTCATCGAACGACTGATACGCAGCGTCGATGGTCATCGCCCGCAGTGCTGCATAGGTGCCGATGCGTTGGCCGTGACCGAGGGTCTTGCCGGAACGCGTCTTGCGGTTGGTAGTGGCCCAGAGCAGGCGGATCATGTCCGCTGGCACCACCGGCGAGTCGTTGTGCACGGTGAACTTGCCGCCGTAAGCGAGGCTCCAGGCTGCCGGGCTGATGTTGCGGCCGCGCTCCGGGCCCAGCACGGAGTCCCGGTGCCAGTCGCCCCAGTAGAAGGTGTGGGCGGAGAAGTACGACGGAATCATGCCGAGCTCGGCCATCTCGCGCACCTGATCCTCGCGCATGGTTTGCGCGTGAATCATCACCGTTCGGTGATCCGGCACGGGCGATGCCTCAGCCAGCGCTTTCCTGACCGAGCCGATGAGCATGTCGCCGGCGGCGTCGCCGTTGGCGTGGGCAATCATGGGCACCCCTTCGCTCAGAAAATGACGCACCATGTTTTCAACGGTTTCCAGTGGCTGCGCGGGGTAGCCTGCGTAGCTGTCGTCTTTCCCATGTGGCGGCACGTGGTAGGGCTTGCTCAGAAAAGCAGTCTTGCCTTGCGGCGATCCGTCGAGCATGAGTTTCACGCCGGCGACTTTCAGCCGCTTGTCATAGCCGCCCAGGCCCAGGCTCGCTCGCGGTTGGGGGTTGGCAGGGTCTGCGCCGGGGTAGGTCACCACATCGACTTTCAAAGCACCTGCGGCCGCCGCCTGTTTCAGGCCTGCCAGCCCCGCCGGCGAGGTGAAGCCATCCTGTACGGTGGTCACCCCGTATGCGGCGTACACGTCCTGTACCCGTTGGAACGCACCCGCGGCGTCGTCACTTTCAAACATGAAGCGTCGAAAAGGATAGGTGGCAGACTCCTCCAGTACGCCGTTCGGTTGGCCGTTTGCGTCTCGGCGAATGTGGCCGCCCGGCGGATCAGCTTCGGTGGCAGCGATGCCGCTCAGTTCCAGTGCCCGGCTGTTGGCGGTGGCCAGGTGTCCTGACACGTGCATGAGCACAATGGGGTGGGTGGTGCTGACGGCGTCCAGGTCCTCGCGCGTCGGGTGGCGATTTTCGGCGAGCAGCGAATCGTCGTAGCCGAAGCCGACCACCCACTTGCCGTCGTCGATGCCGCGGCTGTCGATGTGCTGCAGCAGCGTCTTGCGCAGGGAAGCCATGTCCGTGGCAGGCCCGACCGGAGGTGAGGCAACGTTGGCGAGATCGACGGTGGCGGCGTAGAAGGTGAAATGGCCGTGCGCATCGATGAATCCAGGCAGGAGTGCCCGCTCACCAAGCTCCACCACCTCGGTGTGGTCTTTGATGTGCGAGGTGTGTTCGTCGCGCGCACCCACCCAGACGATGCGTTCGCCTTCGATAGCAACGGCGGTGGGTTCACGGTCGCGCATGGCTGCATCCATGGTGACGATGTTGTCGCCCAGGAAGATCACATCGGCAGCATGAGCGGCCGAGCCGCAGAAGAGCAGAATGAGGCTAAGAGCGGATGTGTTTTTCATAGAGATTGAGTTCCTGTTTGATCAC
>JAUILW010000414.1 GCA_030432795.1 Gammaproteobacteria bacterium | reverse complement strand
GCCGCTGGCGCGATTTCCGAACGGATCGGCATAGCCACGGCCGCGACCAATCACAACACCCGCCATCCGCTGGTGACGGCGGCGTACGCCTCGACCATGCACTTTCTCACCGACGGGCGTTTCTCCCTCGGCCTCGGCCGCGGTATCCCGCGCATGTTCGATGCCATGGGCTTGCAGCACATCACCACTGCCCAGTTGGAAGACTTCGTTGGCCTCATGCGACGCCTGTGGCGCGGCGAGACGGTCGTGGGACACGATGGCCCCTGCGGCAAGTTCCCGGCGCTGCGGCTGGACGCCGGATTCGATGAGCATATCCCTGTGACGTTCACCGCGTTCGGCCCGAATTCGCTCGCCTTCGGCGGCCGCGCGTGCGATGCCGTCGTGCTGCACACGTTCTTCACCGACGAAACGACCCAACGCTGCGTGCGCACCGTCAAGCAGGCTGCGGAGCAGGCCGGGCGTGACCCGGCGCATGTGCGGGTGTGGTCCTGTTTCGCCACCATCGGTGATCATCTGCCGGAGCCGGTGCGCCTGAAGAAGACCGTCGGCCGCATGGCCACCTATCTGCAGGCCTACGGTGATCTCATGGTGCGCACGAACGACTGGGACCCTGCGGTGCTGGCGAAATTTCGCGCAGACCCGTTGGTGGCGACCTTTCCAGGCGCCATCGATCAGCTAGCGGACACTGCGCAGCTCGAGCACGTTGCGACACTGATACCCGAAGAATGGTTGGCGCCGGCGGCGACGGGCACGCCGGAACAGTGCGTGGCGGCCATCCAGCGACAGCTCGACCTCGGTTGCGATGGCGTGATTCTGCACGGCGCGTCACCCGACGATCTGGCGCCCATCGTCGAAGCCTATCGGGCAGCGCGCCGAACGGACGCATATGACGACCTGCCGGCCAACCCGGGAGGCGCCCGCTGATGCTGGGCCTCGGCCAGCGGCACAAGGTGGTGTTTCTGGCGTTTGCCAGCGTCTTCATCTGCTACATCGACCGGGTCAACATCTCGGTGGCCATCATCCCCATGGCCGAGTCTTTCGGCTGGGATGCGGCCACACAGGGGCTCGTGCTGTCATCGTTCTTTGCAGGCTACTTCCTGCTGCAGATTGTCGGCGGGCGGTTGGCAGACCGCTTCGGTGGCAAAGCCGTGTTGGGCGCGGGCGTGCTGTTCTGGTCGCTGTTCACCATTCTCACGCCACCGGCCGCCTTTCTTGGCCTCGGCGTCCTGCTGATTGCGCGCGTCGCCATGGGTATGGGCGAAGCGGTGACGTTTCCGTCCATCTACAGCATCTACGCCCGCTGGATACCTCCCGCCGAGCGTGCCCGCTCGGTAGCCTTCGCCAACAGCGGTATACCCCTTGGCACCGTGTTCGCGCTCATCGCAACGCCGTGGATCGTTGATCAGTGGGGCTGGCCCTGGGCGTTCTACAGCTTCGGCCTGGTGGGTGTGGTGTGGTTCGTATTCTGGTGGCGGGGGGTGGCACGCTCGCCCCAGGAACAGCGCGGCATGGCAGCAGAAGAACTCGCGCTCATCGAGGCCTCCGCTGGAGTGCAGGCGACGAGCGAACCCCCGCCCTGGGGCCGACTGCTGCGATCGAAGGCCGTGTGGGCCATCATCATCGCGCACTTCTGCAACAACTGGTCGTTGTATGTGCTCTTGAGCTGGTTGCCGACGTTCGTCAATCAGGGCCTCGGGGTCGACTACGCAGCGGTCGGTCTGTTCACAATGGTGCCGCACATCGCCTCGTTCTTCTTTCTCAACATCGCCGGCAACATCGCCGACCGGCTGATACGCAGCGGTATGGATGTCACTCGGGTGCGCAAGCTCATGCAGAGCATCGGCTTCGGCGGCATCGCCACCGCACTGCTCATCGTTGGCGAGGTGGAGAGTGCTTACGTGGCTATCGCCGTGATGACGGTAGGCAACGCCATCGGCGCCTTCGTTACCGGCGGCTTCTCTGTGAACCACATGGACATCGCGCCCCGGCATGCGGGCACGCTGATGGGTATCACGAATACCGCCGGCACCATCCCCGGCATGATCGGTGTGTACGTGAGCGGCCTGATCCTCGCTGAGACCGGCTCCTGGGCGCTGGTGTTTCAGGTGGCGGCGGGCGTTACCCTGTTTGGCTTGGTGTGCTTTCTGCTGATGGCGAGCGGGAAGAAGCAGTTCGATTGACGTCCAGGGCCTCAAGCTCCCGGGCCACCGCATCAGGCGATCCCGTGCGGCGGGCCAGCAGGCGGTAGAAACAGGGCACGAGGAATAGCGTCAACAGGGTGGCGCACGCAACGCCTGAGAAGATGACGATGCCAAGCACGTTGCGGCTGACGTCGCCTGCGCCGGTGGCGAGGATGAGTGGCGCAGAGCCAGCAAGGGTTGAGATGGTGGTCATGATCACCGGGCGCAAACGGATGCCCGCCGCCTCGATGATCGCCTCTTCGAACGCCCGTCCGGCGTCACGCAACTGGTTGATGAACTCGACGATCAGCACGCCATTCTTGGCGGCGATGCCGATGAGGATCACGGCGCCGATCTGGCTGTAGATGTTCAGTGTCGAGCCGGTGAGGTAGAGGCCGAGCAGGCCGCCGGCGATAGCCAGCGGTACGGCCAGCAGGATGACGAGCGGGTGCACGAAGCTCTCGAACTGGGCGGCGAGCACCAGAAAGACGATGAGCATGGCGAGTCCGAAGGTGAATGCAAGGCTGCCTGAGGCTTCCACGTACTCGAGCGACTCCCCCTTGTAATCCACCTGCGCGGTGTCCGGCAGCTCGCTGCGCACGACGGACTCCAGGTACTCCAGCACCTCGCCCAGGCTGTAGCCGGGCGCGAGGTTGGCGCTGAGGGTCACGGCGCGCAGGCGGTTGTATCGGTTCAGCCGCGCGGAACCCGCGGTTTCTTCCAGACGGATCAGGTTGGCCAGCGGGATCAGCTGGCCGCTGCTGTCTGAGCGGACGTAGATGTTGGTAAGGTCGTCGGCGCTGGCGCGCTGCTCGTCTCGCGCCTGCAGGATGACATCGTACTCCTCGCCGTCGCGTACGAAGGTAGTGATGCGCTGTTCGCTCATCATGGCCGCCAGCGTGCGGCCGACGTTTTCCACGCTCACGCCAAGCGCCGCGGCGCGATTCTTATCGATGCGGACCATGACCTGGGGTTGGGTTTCCTTCAGGTCGGTGTCGATTCTCGAAATGCCAGGGTACTCGGCGGCGCGGTCCAGCAGCAGGTCGCGCCACTGGGCCAGCGTTTCGTAGTTGGGCCCGCCGATAACGAACTGCACCGGCATGCCGCCACCGCCGCGTGACAACCCGGAACGGGCAGAGGCGAAGGCCTGGACGAAGGGGATCTTCTGCCATTCGGCGGTGGCCCGCGCGGCGGCTTCGCCCGCGCTCACGTCCCGCTCGAACCAGGGCGTAAGCGACACCATGACGATGCCGGAATCCGGCGACGAGCTGCCCCAGCCTGGAATGCGGATCAGCGTGCGGGCAACGATCCCTTCCTCCTGCATGGCCAGGAGCGGCCGCTCGACGTCCTGCATGGCTTCACGCATGCGCTCGATGCCGGTCCCTTCAGGTGCCTGCACCATGGCAAAGAAGAACCCCTG
>JAUILW010000413.1 GCA_030432795.1 Gammaproteobacteria bacterium | reverse complement strand
CGCGCGCAGAGCTCGTGGATCTCGCCGAGGTGCAGCGCATGCCCATGCAGGTGACCATCGATGAGGAAGGCATGACGCGCACCCGCGAAGTGTTCACCGTGGCTGCCCCGGTCAGCGGCCGGCTGCTCCGGCCATCCCTGAAGGAAGGGGATGTGGTCACCGCCGGAAAAACCGTGGTGGCAGAGATCGAACCAAGCGACCCCGCGTTTCTCGATCCCCGCACCATGGCCGAGAGCGAAGCGGCACGGGACGGAGCAGCAGCCGCACTCGCACTCGCCAAAGCCGAACTGAAGAAAGCGCGGGCGGAGCAGGCGTTCGCGGTGTCGGAGGTGGCGCGGGCTCGGGAGCTCTTCCGCAAAGGCACAGTACCCCGCCAGCACGTGGACGATGCCGAACGCGCGGTGCAGTCCGCCGAGGCGCTCGTCGAAGCCGCCGAAGCGAGCGTCAACGTGCGGCAATTCGACCTCGATCGTGCCAAAGCCCGGTTGATCACTCCTGCAGACGCCATCGAAGGGCGCCATACATGCGCCTGCGTGACCGTGCGCTCACCTGTGAACGGCCGAGTGCTGCGCGTGCTGCACAAGAGCGAAATCGTCGTGAGCGCTGGCACGCCGCTGATCGAGGTAGGCGACCCCCGGGACCTGGAAATCGTCGCAGATCTGCTGTCGGACGACGCGGTGAAGGTGCGTCCCGGCCAGCGGGTGATCATCGAACGCTGGGGCGGAGAGGCGCCACTCAACGCTACCGTGCGGCTCGTGGAACCGCTGGCGTTCACGAAGGTGTCAGCCCTGGGCATATCAGAACAACGGGTCAATGTGATCATGGATCTCGACGACCCGGTCAACAAACGCCCCTCACTAGGCCATGCCTATCGCGTGTTCGCGCGTGTGGTGACCTGGGAAGCAGACGACGTGGTAACCGTTCCGCTCACCGCTTTGTTCCCCCGCGGAGCCGGCTGGGCGGTATTCGTAGATGCCAACGGCATCGCGGAACGCCGCGATGTCCGCACGGGGCACCGTTCCGGACTCACCGTGGAGGTGTTGGAAGGACTCACGCCTGGCGAGCACATCGTTCGGCATCCGCACGACGGGCTCGCCCCCGGGGTGCGCCTACGGACGCGCTGAGATCAACCCCGCCAGCGACGGTTCAAGGCCGAAATGATCGCATCGAGCGACGCGGTGATGGTGTTGCGGCTGACGCCGATGCCATAGCAACGGCCGTCGTCACCGTCGCTCACCGCCAGGATACAGATAGCTTTCGCATCCTTACCTTCGTCGAGCGAGTGTTCGTGGTACTCGAGCACGTTCACCGGCTCGTTCAGTGTCTCCACAAGACCATTCACGAAGGCATCGATCGGCCCCGTACCCTCGCCGCTGATGGTCACCTTATTCTCGGATACCTCGAGTTGTGCGACGACACGCTGGTCCATCTCACGGCCGGAGAGCAGGTCGTAGTTCAGGAGCTTGTAGGGCCCGGACGCCACGACATACTCATCAAAGAGTTTTTGCAGAATCTCATCGACCTTCACCTCACGGTCGAGCTGCTCCGTGAGCCGCTGCACGACACCGCTGAACTCCACCAGCATGTCACGCGGCAGGCTGATGCCGTAGTGCTCTTCCAGTAGAAAGCCGACGCCGCCCTTGCCGCTCTGGCTGTTCACGCGCACGGTTTCTTTGTACGAGGAACCCACATCGGCCGGGTCGATGGGCAGGTAAGGCACCTCCCAGTGATCGCGATCCACCTTGGACATGCCTTTCTTGATGGCATCCTGGTGCGAACCGGAGAAGGCAGTGAACACGAGCTCGCCGGCATAGGGGTGACGCTCGTGCACGTCGAGCTTGTTGATCTCCTCCACCGTGCGGCGGATGGTCGGCATCTGGCGAAAATCCAGCTCCGGGTCCACCCCCTGGCTGAACAGATTCATGGCCATGGTGACGATGTCGCAATTGCCGGTACGCTCCCCATTGCCGAACAGCGTCCCCTCCACCCGTTCGGCACCTGCCATCAGCGCAAGTTCCGTGGCGGCAATGCCGGTGCCGCGGTCGTTGTGCGTGTGCAGGCTCACCACCACGCTGTCGCGCTTGGGAAAGTGGGTGGAGAACCACTCCACCTGATCCGCGTAGATGTTGGGCGTCGCCATCTCCACGGTCGAAGGCAGGTTGATGATCATCTTGTTGTCCGGCGTAGCACCCCACTCCTCCGCAACCGCCGTGCAGATGTCTACGGCAAAATCGAGTTCCGTGCCGGTAAAGCTCTCGGGCGAGTACTCGAACGTGACATCCGCGTCGAAGTCGGCAAGCCCCTGGCGCACGATGCGCGTACCCTGCACCGCCAGATCGATGATGCCGGCGCGGTCCATGTTGAATACCACGCGCCGCTGCAGCTCGGAGGTGGAGTTGTAGAGGTGGAAAATCACCTTCTTAGCACCCTGCAGTGCTTCCACGCTACGGCTGATCAGCTCCTCGCGCGCCTGGCAGAGAATCTGGATAGCCACTCCGTCGGGGATGCGGTCTTCATCGATGATGCGGCGGATGAAATCGAAGTCCGGCTGCGATGCCGCTGGAAAGCCAACCTCGATCTCACCGAAGCCCACATCGAGCAGCAGGTCGAACATGCGCATCTTCTCTTCCACGTTCATCGGGTCGATCAGCGCCTGGTTGCCGTCCCGCAGGTCCACGCTGCACCAGCGGGGCGCATGGGTGATCTGCTGCGAAGGCCACTGGCGGTTGGGCAGATCGATGGGGGCAAACGCCCGGTACTTGGCGAACGGCATCCTGCCGCTGCCGCGATTGTTGCTCGTGATGGTCGGCTCGCTCATGGTCAATCCTCTATCCGACGTGGCGGTACAGCACACGACGCTACCTGGTCTGGTGTCTTCGACTGGTGTTTGGGGTTCAGGGTTGGGCGTGTGCCCATGAGGGTGTGATTATTGCCGGCTACACCGGCAGCAGTAGGGCCGGCAGCAGCAGAAGGAGGGACAGGCTCTGGATGCGTTGCATGTTCACGGCGGGAAATATAGCTGCGGCCCCGCTACTTGACAAGGGCAGAGCCGCCAGCCGGCAATCGCCGCCTTGCACCGGCGTTCGCACGGTGCCAGATTTGCCCCTCACGGCAGGAGCCACCATGAGCAACCTACCCTTCGACATTCTGCATCTGGACCACATTGTGCTGCGCACCACAAACGTGCCGCGACTGCGTGCGTTCTACGAACGTCTCGGCTGCCGCGTGATCCGCGATACCGGCCCGGATGCCGGGCTCGTGCAGCTGCGCCTCGGCGCCAGCATGCTCGATCTCGTGGACGTTGCCGGACGCATCGGCCGTATGGGTGACCGCGGCGCGCCACCCGGTGAGGACGGCCGGAACGTGGACCACTTCGCCGTGCGCGTCGCGCCGTTCGATGGCCCAGGCATTCTGGCGTTCTGCACGGCGCATGACATCCCAGCGCACGCCATGTCCGAGCCGCTGCTGGGCGCGGACGGTTACGGGCCGGCGATCTACATCACCGACCCCGACGGCAACCGTCTCGAACTCAAAGGCCCGCCTATTCCATCTACCGCATCTGCGGGCGAATAGCCGCCGCTGCCCGGCTCGCTCGAGCGCGTGCC
>JAUILW010000412.1 GCA_030432795.1 Gammaproteobacteria bacterium | reverse complement strand
CACCTCTTCGGCCACTTCCACCATGTCTTCAAAACCGATGTATGCGTAAAAGGACAGAACGGCACCGGCGAGCACCGGCAGAAACGCATCCCCGTGCGGACGAAACACCGTCCAGTCCACAGCAGCAGGGTCTGCGCTCGACAACGACAGCAGGATGATCCACACCAGGCCGCCCACCTCCACCACGCTGATCATGCCCGCGACCCATGCAGATTGTTCGATGCCCCACACCGCAATCACCGTCAGCAGAATCACCACGCCGGGGATGAGCAACGTCTCCGGAATATGCACGAAGGCCTGCAGGTATCCGGACATGCCATGCACCAACGCAGCACTCGATACCGCTCCGGAAAGGATGACCAGCACCCCTACCACACGCGCCAGCGCGAGCGAGTTCAGCCCCTCCTGCACGTAGAGAGCCGTACCCGCGGCGCGCGGATAACGGCCGCTGAGCTCGGCGAATGACATCGCCGTGAGCCCTGCCATCAGCGATGCCAGCAGGAAAGACCAGGGTGCGAGCCAGCCGGCAATGCCGACGATTTCCCCCACCAATGCATAAATCCCCGCGCCCACCGTCGTGCCGATGCCGTACATCAGCAGCAGGCCAAACTCCAATCTGCGATCCAGGCGCGTCAACAGTCGGCCGCACACTCATCGGTCGGCGTCTCTTTGCCCGCAGGGTCATAGATGAAGATACCGATGCGCACGTACCGCTCCGTGGAGGGCTCACCGGCTTCGATGTTGTCAGGGATCTTGCGCCGCACCGGTGGCAAGCTCTTGAGATAGTCGGCGATGTCCGACACATCGTCGTCGCTCAGCAACGTGTAGTTGGGCCACGGCATCACCGGCAGCGCCTGGCTGCCTTGATGGTTGACGCCGGTGCGCATCATGCGCACGATCTCATTCTTGCTCCATTTGCCCAGCCCCGTCTTTTTGTCAGACGTGAGATTCCCCGGAAAAACAACGCCTGGGGGAGTGTCTGCATCGTAATCCGACCAGGCTATGCCCACCCGGGACCCTGCCAACCAGAAGTCACCACCTTCAGGGTGGCCGAGCAACGCGCCTTCTGTGTGACAGCCACCGCAACCCAGAATGGTGGTGAGATACTCACCTCGCGCAATCGATGCATCATCCGCCCACGCGGGGACGCTCAACAACAGCAACAGAATCACTTTCCTCACAGACGCCTCCAATCACATCGCCACCGTCCAACGCTACGGCTTCCACAGAGCATCAGCCATCGTGGAAAGCGCAGGCGGGCTAAGCGGTTCCACGGATTGGACAGCAGGCTCGCCGAAGCGTATTCCTAAGCGGAAGACAAAACGGGAGAGTGTCATGTCGAAGTTCGTCACACACATTGGGGCTGTGATCCTGCTGGCGTTCACGACAGCAGGCTGCGAGCAGCAGGCCAAAGGCTTCGTGCTGCCGCCCGGAGACTACGACCAGGGCAAAGCGACATTCACCGATCTGGGATGCCATGCCTGCCATAGCATCGAGGGTGTGGTGTCTAAGCTCGAGGAAAGCGGCGACCCGGTCATCGAAGTCGTCCTTGGAGGGGCAGTAACCCGGGTTAAAACCTACGGCGACCTGGTGACGTCCATCATCAATCCGTCACACAAACTGTCTCGAGGCAATACGCCGATCACCGTGAACGAGGACGGCACATCGAAGATGCCGTACTACAACGACGTCATGACCGTGCAGGAACTTGTGGACGTGACAACGTTCCTCCAAGGCACGTACTCGGTGTGGGTACCGGAGTACAACATGTACTACTACCCATAGGTTCAGCCATAGCGTTCATGCAAGGCCAGCCATCTGAGGATATCGGCCTGATGAACGATGCCGACCACACGCGTGCCCACGACCACCGGCAGCGGCGCGACCTGATTTGCCAGGCGCGCCAGCGCTGCGTTCACATCGAGGTCGGGTGACAGCACTTCGTCACCCGGCAGCGGCACCATCATCTGCTTGAGCGAGGTCTCTCCGCCGGCCAGGCGATCGGTTGTGAGGTAGCCCACATCGCGCCCGCCGTCCTCAATCGGCCACAGAATCTGCGTGCTGCGCAGCACATAGTCGTCCACGAAACTGCGCACGCTGGTCTCCAGCGGCACCCGCTCGAATCGGGTACGCATCACGTCCGCCACATCGAACCCCTCGAGTTTGCGCGTCATGAGGATATGCGTGGCGCTTGCTTCGGCCAGACGGTGCAGAAACCAGCCGATGAAAACGAGCCACAGCCCGCCGACGAGATCGCCCTGCAGTACCTGCAGCACGCCCCAGGCAACCAGCATCCAGCCGAACAGGCTGCCGAGCCGCGCCGCCCGGCGGGTTGCCTGCACCATGTCGCCCGACCACCACCACAGCAGCGCCCGGAACACTCGACCGCCATCCAGCGGGAAACCTGGCAGAAGATTAAACAGCGCCAGCATGAAGTTCACGGCGGAAAGCCACAGGCAAACGGTGGCCGCCGGGGCAAGTTGTGAGAAGTCCAACTCCGCCACGTCGAGCGCACCCCCTGACAGGGCACGCGCCAGCCAGTAGAAAAGTACCGCAAGCGCAAGGCTAGCAGCGGGGCCTGCCGCGGCAATCAGGAATTCGTCCTGCGGGCGATCCGCATCCTTGCCCATTTCCGCCAGGCCGCCGAATAGAAACAGCGTGATGCCCTTTGTCTCGATGCCGCGACTGCGCCCGGTGAGCGCGTGGCTCAGTTCGTGGGCGAGCAAGGACATCATGAAGAGCACGCCAGAGAGCGTCGCCGCTGACCAGGTCGTAAGCGCAGTCCACTCCGGGTGCCATTCGGGGAGCAGACCCGTTCCAAGACTCGAGATGATCAGCAGCAGAATGAACACCACGGAGAAGTGCAGGCGAATATCGATGCCGAACACCGTTGCGAGCTTCCAGGCACCGGTCAATGCAGTCATAGGGCTTCCTCCAGCCAACGTTCCATGAGCGGCGTGAGCCGTTCGTGCCATGTCCCCGGTGCTTCGATAAACACCTCGCGACCGCGCGCGATGGCCTCGTCAAGCAACGGAGTGCCTAGCTGCGGGTGCCCAGCCAGGTGCATGTCGCGATGCCGCCCGAGCAAACTGCCCAGCGCCTGAACGTCCTCACGCAGCCGGCTGAGCGACGCACCACACGCAGGCTCCACGAACTGTAACTGGTAACCGAGACGCTTGACCGCTTTACGCCACGCATGCACGGCTGCGGCGTCACCCTCGCGAGCGGCACCCATTCGTTTGCGCGCCACCTTGTAACTCTTGCGCAAGACAGCCATCAGGTGATGCGGATCATCACTGGCGCGAGCGCCACCCACCGCCTCAACGATGACCTCTGCCTCGGCAACAAGGTGAGGCAGACGCGCTTCCAGCACCGTGTACGCCTCAGTGAGCGCACGAACCGACTGTCCGATGGGCTGATCCAGTGAGAGGAGCGTACGGTGCACCACGTGCAGATCACGCGCTTCAGAGAGGGTGCGGCCGATCGTGGAGACGCGCTGCATCAACGCACGGGGCGGGACCTCGCAGTAGCCACACAGCGCACGCAACTTCTTGCCTGCGACACGCGCTCGATGCACCGCCGCTTCCCGATCGGACTGCGCGCTACAGGCTCGCAGC
>JAUILW010000411.1 GCA_030432795.1 Gammaproteobacteria bacterium | reverse complement strand
TTCAGCCAGCCGGTAACGCCGAAGTTCGTGCTGCCTAAACCGTAAGCCGGGATTTGGCGCGCTCGATGAACTGCGCCATCACCTCTGCGGTCTGCGCGCCGGGAAAGGGAAACACACCGCCGAGCACGTAGCAGGGCACGCCGCTGATGCCGATGTCGGTGGCCTGCTCGAGCTCCTCGCGCACCTCGTCAGTGCCTGCGTCGGAGCGCAGGAAATCGCCGGCCGTTGCGGCATCCAGCCCCGCCGAGGCGGCGAGCGCGGCAAGCGCGTCTACCTCTGCCATGTCCCGCCCATCGCGAAAGTACGCTTCGAACAGCGTCTCGGCGAGCCGATGCTGCGCCGATGCGCCACCCTCCTCGTAGGCAAACCACAGGAGCCGATGCGCGGTGAACGTATTCGGCATGGTACGTATGGCGGCGTAGTCGAGGGTGAGACCCTCCGCAGACGCTTCACCGAGGATGCGTGAAGGCACCCGGGCGGTGTCGGCATCCTCGCCGTAGCGACTCCTGAGATACGCCGCCCGATCAACGCCCTCGGCAGGTATGCGCGGCTGCAACTGATAGGCCCGCCAGCGAACCGTTACCCCCTCTCCTACCGGTGTGGCGAGCACCCGGTCCAGACGCTTCTTGCCGATGTAACACCACGGGCAGATCACGTCAGAGTAGATATCAATGTGTAGCGCGGGCGAGGACATGCACCGCATATGACACGACCGCAACGCAGGTTGCAAGATGCGCCGCTTTGGCCGATCTTGCGCCCATACATCGACGCAATGGGAGACAACATGCAGGTCGGACTGGTTACGGGGCTGCGCAATATCGATCTGGTCGAATTTCCCGACCCGATGCCTGAACCCGGCAAGGCCGTGGTGGACATCACCTACTGCGGCATCTGCGGCACCGACGTGCACGCCTACCTTTCTGGCGAGCCCTACAACCCGGCCATCTGCGGCCACGAGTGGTGCGGCCACGTCAGCGCCGTGGGCGACGGCGTACACAACGTTCGGGAAGGTGACCGCGTGGCCATCGGCGTGGCAGCCGCTTGCGGCCAGTGCGCGCCTTGCCAACGGGGCAACGCAGGCCACTGCGAACGGGCCTTCATGGGCGCCATCGGTGTTGGCCCGCTGGCCGCACCGCACGGCGGCTTCGCCTCGGCCATCGCTTTCGACGCCTCCAGGCTCTACCACGTGCCAGACGGCATGAGCGATGAGGCTGCAGGTATTCTGGAGCCCGCGACGGTGGCTGTGCATGCCCTACGCCGCACGCCGCTGCACCTCGGCGACACCGCCATCGTCATCGGCGGCGGCCCCATTGGCCTGCTGGTTCTGCAAGCCGCCCGCGCCGCCGGCGCGGGCCACGTAGTGCTGCTGGAACCCCAGGAATCCCGGCGCGCAATGGGCCTGAAACTCGGCGCGGACGCCGCCTGGGACCCACGCGAGGAAGATACCGCCGAGAAAATCGCCGCCACGTTCGGGCCCGGTGCGGATGCGGTGTTTGAATGCGCGGGCGTACCTGCCACCATCGGCCAGGCGGTGTCGCTGGTGCGGCGCGGCGGGCTCGTCAGCCTCGTCGGCGTCGCCAACAACGCAGCCCAGATCAACCCCGGTGAGTGGCTGATCAAGGAGGTGCGCCTGACCAGCTCGCTGGCCTATCTGCACGAAGACTTCGAGGTGTGCAAGGACCTGGTGGCGACTGGCCGCATCCAGTGCGAGCCGCTGCACACCTCCACAACGGGCCTCGCCGGGTTGAATGATGCATTTCAGCGCCTGGCGGATTCTCCCCAGGAAGTGAAAATTCTCGTCAATCCGCGCGCATGACCGATCAGAAGCCACAGCTGTACACGCCGCACTCGGCGGTGATCGCCACGATCATGGGGTCGCTGCTTGCGGGTGCGGTGATCATCGCGTTGAACTACCGCGCCCTGGGCCGTCGAGACCTGGCGACCCGCACGGTGCTCATCGGTCTTGCCGCCCTAGGGATACTCATGGCTCTGGCAACGCTGATGCCGAACGGACCCGCCGCCGGTGTCGTGATGCTCATCATGCAGATCGGCCTGGCCTACGGCGCCTGTCGGTTCCTGCAGGAAGCGGCGATTCGTTACCACGTGGAGCACGGCGGCGGGCTGTACAGCCCGTTTCGCGCGCTGGCCGTAGGCCTGCTGGTGGGCATCGCCTTCGCGATAGTCTTTGTAGCCGTGCTGCTAGCGATCGGCGGGGCGCCCGCCCAGTAGCGCATCCTGCAAGCGCCGATTGCGGTCCTGTTCGTGCCGCAGGGCAGAGCGCAGCCTTGCGATCTCCTCCCGCGCACGCTCCAGCTCGCTGAGCAGGCCCTGCATGCTGGGGGTGGTAACCGAGGGCGCTGGTGTTGGCGCGGCGATGGGTGCGGACTGGTTCTGCCGCGCACGCCGGTACAGGCCCACTGCATTCTTTCGCACCGCCGCCAGCAACGCTTCCACTGCCTCGGCATCTGGCTGCCAGAGATCACCCTCGTACTCCGGCATCGGGCAGCTCGAGCGGGCCACCACCAGCGGCGTCGGATAACCCGCCGCCTCGGCGGCCGAGAGCAGCCGATCCAACGGCAGACTGAAGTCAGGAACGTAGCCGTCTGCGTCCGTGTGCAGCCGGAAGAACACGGCACCCGCCACATGGAGTTCGGCGTCGATCGTCACAAACGCGCACAGCACTTCGGTATCGACAAACTCCGCCAGCGGCGCGGCACGGAACAGCACGGCGTCGAACTCGCCAAAGCTGAGCAGGCTGCTCAGATTGCCCAGCGCGTCGAAGATGCCGACGGCGGATTCGAGTTCCGCATCGCTCATGGGCAGACCTATTCGGTCAGGCGGTGTGGGGCAGGCTGAGGTCTGCCAGTCGGTGCAGGTCGTTCAGGTGGAAAGCGGCGCGCTTTGGCCCGCTGTGCTGGCGCTCATGGGTCTCGGCGTACACCATCCACTCGCCACTCACGTCGACCACATCGACGATCACGTAGTCCATCTCGCTGAGCCGAAACGAGCGTCCTAACAGCTCGTGCATATCACCCTCAATTCGTGGTGTTGGAGAACCTAATGATAGCTCCAATCCTGTAACTTTCCGGTGACAGGTTGTGAGTACTTCGCCAGAATCATGACAGCAGGCACAAAACTATTTTCTCGGTATATCAATAGTTTGAACCAACAATCACGACTGAGCCGCACAAGCTTAAATGTCACTTTAATTGCTTGCAAAGCTGTGAATCGCTTCCCAAGCCCGATATGACACAATGCCGCTCATGAGCGTGAACCTACCCGCCTGGCTCGACCAGATACCCCGCGTTGCCCTGGGCCACCTGCCCACCCCGCTGGAACCGCTCGACGCTCTGAGCGAGGAGCTTGGCGGGCCCCGTATCTGGCTGAAACGCGACGACTGTACTGGCCTGGCCACCGGCGGCAACAAGACCCGCAAGCTCGAATACCTGCTGGCGGCAGCGCGCGCGGAAGGCGCAACCGACGTGGTGACGTTCGGGGCCGTGCAATCCAACCATGCACGGCAGACCGCCGCCGCCTGCGCCAAACTCCGCCTGCCCTGCCACCTCTTCCTCAGCCGTCAGGTCGCCTGGGCCCATGCCGCATACGAAGTGGCGGGCAAC
>JAUILW010000410.1 GCA_030432795.1 Gammaproteobacteria bacterium | reverse complement strand
ACGATTTCGATGGAATGGTACGCCCAGCCTTGAGATCCGTCAGCGCCGTGCGTCGATCCTCTGCGCACCAGGCGGATACGATCTTGCGGTAGGAGTCCGAGCCAACCCCAGCCCGCGGATAGGCGAGGTAGCGCACTTCGATGCCGAGCGCATTGATGTCCGCCATCTCCTGATGCAGCTTGCGGCAGTAACCGCAGTCCACGTCTGTGAAAACGTAGATCGACGTCTTCGGTTTGTCCGCCGGCGAAAACACCACCATGTCCTGCACCGGCATGTCGTCCATCAACGTCCGGCGATGAACGGCACGACGGGTTTCCGTGAGGTTCACCAGATCCTCACCCAGCGCGTACATATCGCCGGCAATGAGGTGCTTGCCGTCGGCGGTGCCGTACAGCACGGTGCCGTCCGGCAGCTCGAGCCCATACATACCGGTGATGGGGGTCTCGTGCACTGCGTCAACCGGCAGATCCGGGCGAATGGCCTTGAGCTTAGCGACGAGCGCTTGCGCGCCTGCCGGCACATCCGACGCGGTGCTGGCTGCCTGTGTCCAAGCCAGGGCAAGCAGCGCGATGCTGACGGTGATCTTTCGCATGGGGTTCCTCGGTAGTTCGGGTGCCGTGTAAGTCTAGCCGCGCGGGTGGTGCATGCTGTGAAGCGCCTTCAACCGCGCCTGCGCCACATGGGTGTAGATCTGCGTGGTGGACAGATCCGCATGTCCGAGCATCATCTGCACGGCGCGCAGGTCGGCGCCATTATCAAGCAAATGCGTGGCAAACGCATGCCGCAGCGTGTGTGGTGAGAGGTGTTTGCGGATCCCGGCCAGCAGCGCGTAGCGTTTGATGGCATACCAGAAATTCTGCCGTGTCATCGCCGCGCCGCGACGCGTGACGAAAAGCGCTTCGCTCGCCCGACGGTTCAACAATTCAGGCCGTGCCTCGGCGGCGTATGCCGCAATGGCCTCCATGGCATTCTCACCCATGGGTACGAGCCGCTCCTTGCTGCCCTTACCGAGCACGCGCACCACACCCTGGCGCAGGTTCACCGCCACCACCGGCACCGTCACCAGCTCACTGATCCGCAACCCGCAGGCGTAGAGGAGCTCCAGCATGGCGTGATCGCGCAGCCCCTCAGGCGTGCTCTGATCCGGGGCGGCGAGCAGGCGCTCTACTTCTGAAGGGGTAAGCGTGCCCGGCAGCGCCCGGCCAAGCTTCGGCAGCTCGATATCGGCGCTCGGATCATCCGCAAGCCGGCCTTTGCGCACCGCCTGGCGGTAAAAGCCGCGCAAGCAGGAGAGCCATCTGGCGGTGGAACGGGGTTTGAGCCCGGCGGTGACGCGTTCGGCGAGGCAGGCGTGCAGATCGGCCGCCGATGCCTGCAGCAGCGGCTTGCCGAGGATCCGCTCCGCTGCCTGCAGATCCCTCCGATACGCAGCCAGCGTGTGCTCGGAAAGCCCCTTCTCCAGCCAGACTTCGTCCAGGTACTGATCGATGGTGTCAGACAAAGTGACGCATTCCGTCCAACAAAGCGTAGGGTGAGTGACGTATTGCGACCCTACAGCATGCGAAAGATCAGGTCGAGACAGCCGTGATAAACGGCCTAACTATTTGATTTATATGGAAAACTGGAAATCGCCAAAAACTTGGCACGCTTGATGCATTCTCTTAATCGACTTCGACGCATACGCGGCTCCCCCACCGCAGCGCCGAAGCACGAACCCCAGGACGGCCTCTCTCCCGACCTGAGGTGACCTGGCCAGCTTGTGAGGACTCTCTCCCCTCCCCAGGTCCCCGACCTCGCAAGCTGGCTTCTCTTTCCCCCGGCTTACGCCGACAGAATCACTCCGTAGCGGCAGGCGCCTCGGTCTTCTTGCTGCCCACCTTTTCCTTGATGCGGGCGGAACGGCCGGAACGCTCGCGCAGGTAGTACAGCTTAGCTTTGCGCACATCCCCACGACGCTTGCGGGTGATGGACTCGATCAGCGGGCTGTGCGTTTGGAAGGTACGCTCTACGCCCACGCCGTGGGAGATCTTGCGCACCGTGAAAGCGGAATTCAGGCCGCGATTGCGCTTGCCGATCACCACGCCTTCAAACGCCTGCAGACGCTCACGGTTGCCTTCACGAACGCGCACCTGCACGACCACCGTGTCGCCCGGGCCGAAATCCAGACTGTGGTCGGTGAGCTGCTCGTTTTCGAGTTGCTCGATGATCTTGTTCCTGCGCACGTTCGGTCTCCTCAAAATAACTATTCGCCAGCCTCAACCAGCGTCGTCCTGGGCAGCGTTACGCCGCTGCTCGAGCACTTCGGCCAGCAGCCGTCGATCCTGTGGATCACGCAGCACGCCGGCCTCCAACAGCAAACCCGGGCGCCGGTCCAGAGTACGCACCATCGCCTGCTGTCTGCGGAAATCAGCGACCCGCTTGTGGTCGCCGGACAGGAGCTCAGACGGAACGCCAAGCCCCCGCACGATTTCGGGGCGCGTATATTGCGGATATTCGAGCAATCCATCAAGGTGTGATTCGCTCAAAAGTGAGTCCGGGTTGCCCAGATTGCCCTCGATCAGCCGCGCCACGGCGTCCATCACCGTCAGTGCCGGCAGTTCGCCGCCGCTCAGCACGTAGTCCCCCACCGAAATCTCCGCATCCACCGCAAGCGCCAGCACCCGCTCATCGACGCCTTCGTAGCGGCCGCACACGAGGATGTAGGCGCCTGCGCGATGGGCCAGCGCCTGCGCCTGGGCCTGGGTGAAGGGCGCCCCCTGGGGCGACATGAGCAGCACCAGCGCCTGCGCACCCCAGGCAACTGCAGCCGATCGAGCCTCATCGATGGCGGCGAGCAGCGGCTCGGCCATCATGACCATGCCCGGCCCGCCACCGTAGGGTTTGTCGTCCACCGTGCCATGCCGATCGCGGGCATGATCGCGCGGGTTGAAGGTCGCGAGGGTTACACCACCGGCTTCGCAGGCGCGCCGAAAGACACCGTGATTCGCGGCCTGTTCGATCATCTCCGGGAACAACGTGACCACGCCGAACCACAGGCTCATGACCAGTCTGCCTGCCAGTCCATGATGATTACGCGATCCTGCAGGCGCACCTCGCGCAGATAGGGCTCGGTGAACGGCATCAGTACCTCCTCATCCCCATCGCGCACCACGAGCACGTCGTGGGCGCCGGTCTCCATAAGGCTGTGCACAGTGCCAAAACGCGTTCCTTCAGGGTTGCATACCGCCAGGCCGATGAGGTCGCGCCAGTAGTATTCGCCCGCTTCGAGCGGCGCAAGCTGCGCGGCGGATACGAAAATCTCCGTGCCTTTTAGAGCCTCGGCGCCGTTGCGATCGTCGCAACCGTCAAATTTCGCAAGATAGTTCGCGCCCTGGCGTTGTGTGGCGACCACATCGACAGCGCTGAGCGCACCGCCGCGCGCACGCAGCAGCCATGGAGCGTAAGTCAGCAGGTTATCCGGCGGGTCGGTGAAGCTCTTGACCTTGACCCATCCACGCACACCGTGGGCCGCCGTTACGCAGCCGATCAGCACGGTGTCAGCCACCGCAGCGGCCCGGGAGATCAGGCCTGGGCAGCAGCCGCGGGCGCCTGCGCCTCGGCACGGGCTTTCTTTACCAGTGCCGCAACACGGTC
>JAUILW010000409.1 GCA_030432795.1 Gammaproteobacteria bacterium | reverse complement strand
GCCCCGCGTGTGTTCCGACATGCTCCCGGCTCCCTACTGCCTGCAGGTGTGTGCCTGCTTAGCGCCGCCTCCATCAGAACCCTTGTTTAGCCGCACACTCGCAAGAATGCAATGCGTGGATGCCCGGCTGTGTCGTCTGCCTGACACTGTTGCGTTGGTTTCTGGCGCGGCTGGTGCGAGGATGCCGTATCCCATCGTCACGAGCAGCCCCGATGATCAAAGTAGGCGACGCAGCGCCGAGTTTCGATATGAAGGATCAGCGCGGCGAACGCGTGCATCTGGCGGACCTGCTACTGGCAGGGGAGGTGGTGCTGTACTTCTACCCTTCGGACTTCACGCCGGTGTGCACCGCCGAAGCCTGCGCGTTTCGCGACAACTATGACGGCATTGCCGAACTCGGTGCGCAGATTGTCGGCGTCAGCCCACAGAGCAGCAGCAGCCACGAGCGTTTCACGGCTCGATACGATATTCCGTTTCCGCTGCTCGCTGACACCGACAAACGCCTCATCCGCGCCTACGGTGTGGATGGCCCCTTTGGCATCGGCGTGCGGCGTGTGACCTTTCTGATCGGCCGAGACGGCGTGGTGCGCAAGCGCACCATCGCCGACTTTTCGGTGTCAGGTCACCTCGAACTGCTCAAGTCCGTCCTTTAAGACGGTTCAGAGCCCGCCGTTGATGACGATGGTCTGGCCGGTCATCCAGCTCGATGCATCGGACGCCAGATACACCACCGCGGGGGCGATGTCCTCCGGCTCTCCCACGCGCCCCAGCGGCACGCCGAACTGCTTGCCGAGCTTCGGGATGTCCTCCTCGCTGAGTTTGAGAAACTCGAGGAATACTTCCGTGGGTATGGGCCCCGGTGATACACCGTTCACGCGGATACCGAGTGGCGCCATCTCCACGCCTAGCGTCTGCGTGAGGTTATTCACGCCGCTTTTCGCCACCGCATAGGGACCGTTGTGCGGTGATGCCCGTCCTGCCGCCTGGGAGGAGATGTTGATGATCGTGCCGCCGCCGTTGTCTTTCATGATGTTGCCGGCCGCCTGGGCGCCGGTCCACACCGCTTTGAGGTTCAGGTTGAGCTGGAAGTCCCATTGCCGCTCCGGCATTTCCAGGAACGTGCGTGGTACGCGGTCGTCCGCGCCGCCGGCGTTGCTCACCCAGCAGGTCAGCGCGCCCATGTCGGCGAACGCTTTCTCCGCCAGCGCTTGCACCTGCTCGATCTCCATCACATCGCAGGTGATGGCCATCGCCCGGCGACCCAGCGCGCGAATCTTCTCCGCCACCGCTTCCACCTCGTTGGTGCGCCTGGCGGCCAGCACAACATCGGCGCCCGCCTCTGCGAGCCCCAGTGCGATCCCTTCACCAATACCGCGGCCACCACCAGTGACCACAGCAACCTGGCCGTCGAGCCTGAATCTGTCCAGTACGCCGCTCATGATGCGGTGAAGAAGTCAGCGCGCGGGGTCATGGTCTCGTCGTACACGGGCTCCTCGAGATCCACCCGGTACTTGGCTGTGACAGCCCCGGTGATGCCGTAGCTGCCGAGGTGTGTCCGCATGTTCAGATACCACTCACACTTGAAGTGCTCGGCCAACGCTTCCTCGGATTCCCAGCGCTCGAATACGCGGATGCGGCCCGGAATGCGAGGGTCGGGGCACCAGTCGTAGTCCTGGCAGCCGGGTTCGGTCAACGCGCCTTCGATCAGTGGCCGTGCGGACTCGAGCGCAGGCGCCACGTTCTCCGGCGGCATGTCGACGGTTCCTGAAATAATGATGCGGGTCGGCATTGTGATCTCCTCAATCAGTGTTAAGTGCCAGTATGAAATGTGTTTGCTCAGGCGGGTTACTGTCTGCCCGCCCACCAGGCGGCAATCTGTATGGGGGATTGGTCTTCCCACTCCCGGATGGTATCAGGCGCATCGTCCGGCAGTGGCGGGTTTTCGGTGCGGGGCAGGGGCGAGGCTCCCTGCACTGGGTCCACGAACTCCAGGCTCATCGCCTCGATGCAGTCGGCGTACGGCTGGTTGCGGTGATAGTCGGCATCCTGATGCGCGAAAAACGCTTCTTTGCTGGTGAACGACAGCAGGCCGTACCAGGTGTTTGGTTCTGTGCCCTTCCAGTACTCATAGCGGATCACCTCACTTTCGTGCGTGAGCGTTTTGTCCACCAGATCGCTGATCATCGCTTCCCAGCGGGCTTCGGCGCCCTCCCGCACAGTGATCTTCGCCAGCAGCGTTGCCATGGTTTGTTCGTTCCGCAATCCCTCCGACCGATTACGGCGTCTCGTTACGTGGCTGTCAAGCGGCCGGCTTTGCTAGAATGGCGGGCTGCGTCAGCGAGGTATCAGCATGAAAATCGAGTTCTCCGCCGAAGACGAAGCATTTCGCGCCGAAGTGCAGGCGTTCTTCGCCGAGCATCTGAGCGAAGAGATGCGTGCAGAGGCCGCTAAGACCACCACCGTGTTTGCCGAAAAAGAGCTGGCCATGCGCTGGCAGGCGATCCTGGTGGAGAAGGGCTGGGCAGTACCTTCCTGGCCCGTCGAGCACGGTGGCACAGGCTGGAGCGTGACGCAGAAGTACATCTTCAATGAAGAGTCGGCCAAAGCCGGCGCACCCGGACTCATCCCGCTTGGCCTGCGCATGCTGGCACCGGTGCTGTTCAAGTACGGCACGGACGAACAGAAAGCCTACTATCTGCCGCGCATGCTCAGCGGCGAGCACTACTGGTGTCAGGGCTATTCCGAGCCTGGCTCAGGCTCGGATCTGTCGAGCCTGAAGACGAGTGCTGTGAAAGACGGCGACGACTACATCGTCAACGGCACCAAGATCTGGACCACCCACGCGCAGTTTGCCGACCATATTTTCTGCCTCGTGCGCACCGATCCCGGTGTGCGCCCACAGGCGGGCATCACGTTCCTGCTCATCCCCATGAACCTGCCGGGTATCAAGGTCGACCCCATCATCACCATGGCTGCCGACCACGAGGTGAATCAGGTGTTCTTCGACGACGTGCGGGTGCCGCAGAGCAACCGCGTGGGGCCGGAGAATGAGGGGTGGACGGTTGCCAAATACCTGCTCGAATTCGAACGTGGCGGTGGTGCGGCGAGCGCCGGCCTGCGCGTTGCACTAGCCAACCTCAAAGCCGTGGCGTCAAAGGAACTCGATGGCGGCGCACCGCTCATTGAGCAGCCCGGCTTCCGCGCGGCGATCAGCGAACTGGAAATCCGCACGGAATCGCTGGAGCTCATCGAGCTGATGAATCTGGCGAGGTTGTCCCGCGGCGAAAGTCCCGGAGCAGGCTCGTCGCTGGTGAAGAACACGTCGGTGGAGATCAACCAGGGCATCTCCACCCTCAAACTCGAAGCGATTCAGTACTACGGGGCACCGCATGCCAACCTGATATCGCTGAATGGCTACACCGACCCCTGGGTGGGGCCGGATTACGCTGAAACGGCCACACCGCGCTACCTGAACGCGCGTGCCGCTTCTATCTTCGGCGGCTCCAAGGAGGTGCAGAAGAACATCGTTGCCAAGGTTGTGCTCGGCCTTTAGAGCGCCGCCCGCACTGGATACACAGGAGTAACTATGAGCCGAGTAGATCGGAGTGGTCTCGCCGTTGCCGCTGAACTGGACGA
>JAUILW010000408.1 GCA_030432795.1 Gammaproteobacteria bacterium | reverse complement strand
TTTTCAGTGATCCCGGAAATCCGGCCCCGCTGGGCGGCGCTGGCACCTTCCAGAACGGCGTAGCCAAGACGGCACTGGACAGCAATCCCTTCATCTCTGATGCCACCTGCACCGATGGGGAGAATCTGGCTTTGTTCGTGTCCGTGCCTTATGACCTGGAAAACAACCCGGTGCTGGAAGCCATTTCCGATGGCCTGCCGCACACCTACACCGATACGCTCACCATTGTGGTGGCGCCGGACCTGTAGCCGGGACCTCCGCAAGCCGCTGTGCGACCGGCAGCGGCTTGCTATCATGCGGACGGTCGTCCGGCCGCGGGCAAACATGCCGAAGCGCCTGGCGTAGGGAGCAACACGCGCAGGGCTACTTCTGATGGACGTCAATGTCGATCTTACCACCCACTGGGTCGGGTACATGGCAATCCTCGCTTTCGTACTCGCCTACGCGTTGGTAGTTCTCGAAGAGTTCACCCACATGCGCAAGGCGAAGCCGGTTATGTTCGCCGCCGGGCTCATCTGGGCAATGATCGGTTTCCAGTACGCGGGCGCAGGCCCGGGGCACGCTGCGGAAGAAGCCGTACGCGAGTTCCTGCTGGAGTTTGCTGAGCTGTTTCTGTTTCTGTTGGCGGCGATGACCTATGTCAACGCCATGAGCGAGCGTAATGTGTTCGAAGCGCTGCGCGGCTGGCTCGTCAAACGCGGCTTCAGCTACCGGCAGCTCTTCTGGATCACGGGCTTTCTGGCGTTCTTTCTCTCGCCGCTCATCGACAATCTTACGACCGCCCTTGTGACCTGCGCGGTGGTCATGGCGGTGGGTAGAAACGATGCGAAGTTCGTGGGTCTGGGTTGTGTCAACATCGTCGTCGCGGCCAACGCCGGAGGCGCGTTCAGCCCTTTCGGCGATGTCACCACGCTCATGGTGTGGCAGCGGGGCGTGCTGCCCTTCACCGACTTCTTTGCACTTCTAGTGCCTTCGCTTGTCAACTATATCGCTCCTGCGCTGCTGATGAGCCTGGCGGTTAATCGTGGCAGGCTGCGTGTGGAGGTCGATGCTGTAGAGATGAAGCGTGGCGCCGGCGCCATCATGGCATTGTTTGCCTGCACGATCGTCACGGCGGTGTCCTTTCACCACTTCCTGCACCTGCCGCCATTTCTCGGCATGATGCTTGGATTGGCGTATCTCAAGCTCTTCGGCTATTACCTGCGGCGCACGCACGTGCCGCGCGCAGAGGATTCACCAGGCTACGGAACGGCGGGCGACATAGAAGCGTTTGACAGTTTCCGGGAAGTGGCGCGGGCGGAATGGGACACGTTGCTGTTCTTTTTCGGCGTGATCATGTGCGTGGGCGGTCTGGGTTTCATCGGCTATCTGGAGCTGCTGTCCGGCGCGCTGTACGGCGAGCTGGGACCTCTGGCCGCCAACATCATCGTCGGCGTGCTTTCGGCGGTGGTGGATAACATCCCGGTGATGGTGGCCATCCTGCAGATGATGCCGGACATGGACACCACGCAATGGTTGCTGGTGACACTCACGGTTGGTGTCGGCGGCAGCCTCCTTTCAGTGGGTTCGGCGGCAGGGGTTGCGCTGATGGGTGCGGCGCGGGGCCAATACACGTTCTTCGGCCACCTCAAATGGACACCGGCCATCGCGCTCGGCTATGGCTTGAGTATCTGGGTGCACCTGCTGGTCAACTGAGCAGCGCCCGGCGTGGGTACCATTGTTCCAGACATGCAGGCGACCGGCGGAGTTGACGTCGATCATCGCCCCATCCGCAGGTCGCCGCTCAGTTTCCTGCTATCCCGGGCGATGAATGCCGCAGATCTTGTGCCCGTCCGGATCGAGGAAGTAGCAGAGGTGCATCGGCCCCATATTGCTTTCGCGGAGTCCGGGTGGGTCCTCCACGCTCGTTCCGCCGTTGGCCACGGCTACGTCATGAAACTCCTTCACCTGCTCTGGTGAGCTGCAGATGAAGCCTATCGTGGAGCCGTTGGCGGCGTTGGCAGGCTTGCCGTTGATGGGCTCGCTCACGCTGAAGGTAGACCCGTCGTGAATGAAGAACAGTCGGGTGTGTCCGGTGTCGTTGACGTGTGTTACGGGCTCGCCGGCGCCGAGTACGCCGAGCACCGCGGTGTAAAACGCTTTGGACTTTTCGATGTCGCTTGCACCGATCATCACGTGATTGAGCATCAGATTCTCCCAGGTTGTGAATGGTCCCGGTCAGCGTATCCCGTTGGCCGGTGCAGCGCCAACCTCTTCAAGAGATTGCAAGACCGATGCTTAGGCTCATGGTCGCCAGGCAGGCGATGGCTCTGAGCGTGTTCCATCTGGTCCACTGACGGCAATATCTTCGCCAGGCCGTACTTGCCTGTGCATCGTTGCCCTGGAACTGGGCGAGTGCGTTGTTGAGCGGGACATTTCGTGCCGCCGTCAACCCGAACATGCCCAGCACGTATGTCGACCCGGCTGATGCCGCGGCGGCGCTGCCCGGCGCTCCCCAGTGCGTCAGGGCGATGGCGATCATCACGGCGGCCAGCAGCGTGGATCCAAAGAACAGCGGCATGAAGAGCGATTGCACAATGATGCGGTTTACCGCGTTCATGGCATCGATCGCGCTGTGGGTATCGAGGCTGTCGAATGCGCGCATGATGAAGCCGGAGAACGAGAAGTACACGCCGGCCATGACACCGCTCGATAACGCCATCGACCAGGCCGTGATGTTGAGTATGGTTGCGTCCATTATGCGCGCTCCACGTTCGTGCGTTGCCAGACGCCCGTGGCGGCGGCGTTTCGTGCGTAGACGGAGAAGTCGGTGGCAGGGCGGCCGAGAGCTGCACGCACCCCAGGCGCTGTGTGTGCATTGCGACCATCGAACAGTTCCGTGAAGAGTGTTTGAAGAAGCGTCACAAATTGCTCCGGCAGTCCCTGCTCCCGGAGCGTTGCAAGGTAATCCTCCATAGGAACTTCGGTAAGCCGCACCGGATATCCGACGGCGTTGCTGATCTCCTTCATGCACTCCGCAAATGTCATGGGTCTGGGTCCGGTCAGCTCGAAGTGACGGTTTCGCAGCCCGGGCTCCAGCAACAAGGCCACGGCCACATCGGCGATGTCGTCTGCGTCGATGAAGGGCTCCACCGAGGTGCCGGCCGGCAAGACGAGCTCGCCTTCGATGATGCTATCCAGCATGAAATCCTCGCTGAAATTCTGCGCGAACCAGCTGGCCTGAACCACGTTCCAATCCAGGCCGCTGTCTCTCAACGCTTGCTCGGCGAGTGATGCGCCTTTCTCGCCGCGGCCGGAGAGGAGCACCACATGTTCGAGGCCTGAACCTTGTGCCATCGCACAGAACTTCCGGATGTGGTGCTGGGCCTGTGGAACGGATAGATCCGGATGGTATGTGAGGTACGCTGCTCGGGTGCCCTCTATCGCCTGTGGCCAGGTGCCTTCGTCCAGCCAGTCAAAGGCGGGTGTGGTGGCGCGGGAAACACCACGCGTGGTGATACCCGCGGCTTTTAGCCGGGATGCGACACGGCTGCCGGTCTTGCCGTGCGGACCGATGATCAGGATGGTTTGATGTGACACGTCGTGCTCCTGTAGTGAACTGAGGAGCCACTGTGCCTGTATCCTGCTGGACGCTGAATTC
>JAUILW010000407.1 GCA_030432795.1 Gammaproteobacteria bacterium | reverse complement strand
CAGATCGAAGTACTCGTGCGCGGTGATGAAGAGATTGTGCACTACGTGAACGGCCAGGAAGTCATCCGCTATGGCGGCACCACCACCGGCGGCGGCGTGGTCTCGGGCCACGACCCGGCACTGAAACCGGAGGGCGCACCGCTCACTTCCGGTTACATCGCGCTGCAGAGCGAGAGCCATCCGATCCAGTTCCGCAACATCCGGCTGCTGCCGCTGAAATAGGCCCCTATGCCAAGCTCCACCCTACCAACACAAGCACAGGTCGTCGTGGTGGGCGGCGGCGTCGTGGGCTGCTCCATCGCCTACCATCTGGCCAGGCTCGGCTGGCAGGACGTCGTACTACTCGAACGACGCAAGCTGACAAGCGGCACCACCTGGCACGCCGCCGGCCTCATCGGTCAGCTTCGCGCCACGCAGAACATGACGCGGCTCGCCAAGTACAGCGCTGAGCTGTACACCGGTCTTGAAGCGGAGACCGGCCAGGCTACCGGCTACAAGCGCAACGGCTCGGTAACGCTCGCCACCAACGCGGAGCGATTCGAGGAGCTCAAACGCAATGCGTCCATGGCGAAGGTGTTCGGCCTCACGGTGGATGTGATCGACCGTGCCGAGGTGGCCCGCCGCTACCCGCTCATCCGCACGGACGACGTGCTCGGCGGCTTGTGGATACCCTCCGACGGCCAGGCCAACCCCATCGACGTGACCCAGGCACTGGCACGCGGTGCCCGCAGCAACGGCGCCCGGATCTTCGAAGACACCACGGTCACGCGATTGCTGCACGACGGCACACGCATCACCGGCGTGGCAACCGAGCACGGCGACATCCGCGCCGCACGGGTGGTGCTGTGCGCAGGCATGTGGACCCGCGAGCTCGCAGCCTCGGTGGGTGTCAATGTGCCCCTGCACGCCTGCGAACACTACTATCTGGTCACCGAGCCGGTGGACGGTGTGACACCCGACCTGCCGGTGCTGCGCGACTACGACGCCTGCGCCTACTACAAGGAAGACGCCGGAAAAATTCTCCTTGGCGCCTTCGAGCCCGTGGCACGCCCCTGGGGCGGCGATGGCATTCCGGAAGACTTCTGCTTCGATGAGCTGCCGGGCGATTTCGAGCATTTCGCGCCGGTGCTGGAACAGGCTATCGAACGCATGCCGCTGCTCGAGCACGCTGGCGTGCAGACCTTCTTCTGCGGTCCGGAAAGCTTCACACCGGACGACCGTTACCACCTCGGCGAATCGCCGGCGCTCGACGGTCTGTTCGTCGCCGCCGGCTTCAACTCTATCGGCATTCAGTCCGCCGGCGGCGTCGGCAAAGTGGTGGCTGAGTGGCTGCGCGACGGTCATCCGCCAGCGGATCTCTGGGAAGTGGACGTCCGTCGCAACATGCCCTTCCAGGGTAACCGCCGCTACCTCGCCGATCGCGCCACCGAGACCCTCGGCCTCCTCTACGCCATGCACTGGCCCTTCCGTCAGTACGACAGCGCCCGTGGTGTGCGGCGCACGCCATTCCATGACCGCTGGGCGGCCGCGGGTGCTGCGTTCGGCGAACTTGCCGGCTGGGAACGACCGAACTGGTTCGCGCCGAGCGGCGTGGAACCCCGATACGCCTACACCTGGAAGCGGCAGAACTGGTTCGACTATTCGGCCGCCGAACACCGAGCGGTGCGCGACGCTGTTGGCGTGCTCGATCTGTCGTCGTTTGCAGAGTTTCTCGTGCAGGGCAGCGATGCCACGCGCAGGATGAATCAGATCTGCGCCAACGACATCGACGTACCTGTGGGACGCATCGTCTACACCCAGTGGTTGAACCCACGGGGCGGCATCGAGGCGGATGTCACGGTATGCCGCCTGAGTGATGCGGCTTACCTGGTCATCAGCCCGCCCGCCCAACAGATCCGCGATCTGCACTGGTTGCAGCGGCATGTGCGCGACAGCACCGCCACGGTCACGGACGTGTCCTCCGGCCAAGCGGTGCTCGGGGTCATGGGGCCGAACAGCCGCGCGCTGCTACAGAGCCTGACCCACGCAGATCTCAGCAACGACGCCTTTCCGTTCGGCCACTTCCACGACATCGACATCGGCTACGCCACGGTGCGCGCCCTGCGGGTCACCTACGTGGGCGAGCTCGGCTGGGAACTGCACATGCCTGCCGAGTTCGCGCTGCACGTCTACGACACGCTCATACAGGCGGGCCCGGAGTTCGGCCTGCGGCCGGTGGGCATGCACGCCATGAACTCCCTGCGCATCGAAAAGGCCTACCGGCACTGGGGCCACGACATCACCGACGAAGACACGCCGCTGGAAGCAGGCCTCAACTTCGCCGTTGCCTACGACAAACCCGGCGGATTCATCGGCCGCGACGCCCTTCTGGCGCAGAAACAAACGGGCGTGCGTAAACGCCTGGTGCAGTTTCTGCTCGATGATCCCGAGCCGCTGCTCTACCACAACGAGCCCATATGGCGGGACGACGCGCTGGTGGGCTACATCGCCTCAGCAATGTACGGCCACACCCTGGGCGGCGCAGTGGGCCTCGGCTATGTACACCACGCGCAGGGCGTGGATGCGGCGTTCGTGCGGGAGGGTCGCTATCAGATCGAGATTGCTGGCGAGCGCTTCCCGGCTAAGGCTTCGCTTCGGCCGATGTACGATGCAAAAGGGCTGAGGATTCGCTGTTAGTGAGCCCGTGCCGATCGATCCGTCAAGCCATGCAAAGGCTACGCACGGTTCCTCATTGCAGCCCACGCACGTATGTACGCCCGAGGCGGTACCATGGACTATCGCTGGACCCAGCGCTGGCCAATGGTCCGTTTCTGAAATCAGGTTATAGGAGTCATCAATGGCACTACCCCGCGAACTGGCCCTCGACGACGCCCAGGTCGAGGACATGCTCAGCAACGACTGGAACCTGCGTATCGCTACCGTGGATGCCCAGGGCAACATCAACCTCACGCCGATGTGGTTCGGCTGGGCGGGCGGCAATATCTACATCTTCGGGCGCGGGCAGAAAGTGGTGAACCTGCGCCGTAACCCGCGCTGCACCGTGCTGGTCGACCGCAACGAAAAATTCCCGGAGCTGCAGGCGATCATGATGCGCGGCACGGCGCGGGTGCTGGAGACCGCTGAGGAAGAAGCCGCGGACCCGTACCTGGAGGAAGCCCGTCGGCAGATGGGCATCAAGTACAACGGCGGCCACGGCCAGCCGAAGGTGGACGACCCACCGCCGCAGCGCAGCACCGCCGGCGGCCGCAACCGCCGCTGGATCGTCTTCACGCCGGACCGAACGGTGACCTGGGACAACTTCAAGCTGGATCGGTTGAAGCGCAGCTAGCGACTCACAAGCAGTTTTCTGATCACCAGACTGCTAAGCGTGCCGCGCCCATGCGCGCTCGCCAGGTTCCACGTCCACGCATGGATCAAACCGCCCCGGCGTTTCCACATAACGCAGCGCCTGCGTGTAGCCGATTTCCGAGGTGAAGTAGCCGAGCACCGTGAGCTCTTTGATCATCACGAAGTAGTCCGGGCGTTCGCGGTCCAGCACCGTCAGCAGCGCCAGGCGGTCCTCGGGCGTGGCGCCCACAAATCCACTGCCGTGTGCCTCGATGCAGCGGCTTTCCAGACGCGTCATGCCATCGCGAAACACCGC
>JAUILW010000013.1 GCA_030432795.1 Gammaproteobacteria bacterium | reverse complement strand
CACGGCCTCGTCGCACTCACCGATCTCAACGGCGACATGATGCAGGTCGGCCGTGATCGGCTGCTGGACGATGGCGTCGCCTGTGTGCAGTTCTGTCGCGCACCCGCTGAGCGTCTGCCGTTCGCGAACAACAGCTTTCACTGCGCTGTGATCTCCTTCGGGTTGCGCAACTTCACCAGCAAGGAAACCGCATTCGAAGAGCTTGCGCGGGTGCTCAAACCCGGGGGACGGCTGCTGGTACTGGAGTTCGCCAAGCCGGACGACGCAACCCTCGGCTCCCTGTACAAGGGTTTCCAGGCACTATGGCCGGGCATCGGTAAAGCACTGGTGGGAGACGCAGAACCTTACCGCTACCTGGTGGAATCCATCGAAAAACATCCTAAGCAAAAGGCCCTGGCGCTGATGATGCGCGACGCGGGGTTCGTCGACGTCGCCTACCACGACCTCCTCGGCGGCGTAGCCGCCATCCACGAAGGGGTGAGCCCATGAGCGCGCTGGAAGACGCCATCGGCCGCGTGGCCACCAACATCGCCGAAGCCGGCTTGTCGCTGGACCGGAACATCCACGTGCACCTCGAGGCACTGGAGGGCCGCATTCTGCAGCTCGAAAGCATCGCCCCTGAAATGACGTTCTACGTCACCGTGAAAGATGGCGCGCTGAATGTTTCTGGGCGCTCGGATGCACCGGCCCACGTACTGGTGACCGGCCGGGGACCAGAAGTGATCGCCTGGCTCGCCAATCCCGGCCGGACGGGCAGCGTCTCGGTGGAGGGGGATGCCTCCGTGCTGATGGGCTTCGCCGCCATCATCCAGAAGTTCGACCCGGAACTCACCCAGCCGCTGTCCAACCTCCTCGCTTCGGATGCCGGCCAAGCGGCGTTGGGCACGGCAGAGCTTGCGGTGTCGGCACTGCGCAGCGCCGCAGAAGGTGTGGGCGCGGCGCTCGAGCAAACCGCAGCGAGCCGTTTCGTAACAAAGGAAGACACGACCGCACTTCTGGACGTGCTGGACGATCTGCGCCTGCGCATCGATCGGCTCGCCGCCCGGGTGCAGCAACACGAGCAGCCGCCGGAATAGTCGTGTCGAACCGGGCGTGGCAGATCGCGCGCGTGGCCGCCCGTCACCGCCTCGACACCTTGCTCACCCGCGATCTTCTCGACAGCCTCGGGGTTCCCCGCTGGCAACGCCTCTTCCTGGCCATCAACCCTCTACGCCTGGTCTCCACCGGTAGCCGCTCCGATGGGGAACGTCTGCGAGCGGCGCTGACCGAACTCGGCCCGGTGTACATCAAGCTCGGGCAGCTGTTGTCTACCCGCCCGGACGTGGTGCCGCAGGGCATTGCCCGGGAGCTTGCAGCGCTGCAGGACACCGTTCCGCCCATCTCCACAGTCACTGCGGTGCGCATCATCGAGGCCGAGCTCGGCCAGCCGCTGCAAACGCTGTTTGATACGTTCGAAGAACGACCGCTTGCCGCCGCCAGCATCGCGCAGGTGCACGCTGCGAGGCTGCCAGATGGCGCCGATGTCGTGGTGAAAGTCGTTCGCCCAGGCCTCAGGGACGCCATAGATGCCGACATGAAACTGTTTCGCAGGTTGGCGGCTCATCTGCGGCGCCGCTACCCGGCTGCCGGTCGCCTGCGGCTCGACGAGGTGCTCGACGACTACCAGCGCACCATCCATACCGAGCTCGACATGCGCGCGGAAGCTGCCAATACCGCGCGGCTGCGAGGTAACTTCGCGGACTCGGAGTTGCTGTACGTCCCGCGGGTGTACCAGCACTTGTGCCGCGACCAGGTTCTGGTGATGGAGCGCATCTACGGCGTGCCGGTATCGCACGTGGAGGAACTCAAGGCTCGTGGCGTGGATCTTGCGCTTCTCGCGGAGCGCGGTGTGCGGACGTTCTTCACTCAGGTTTTCGAAGACAACTTCTTCCACGCCGACATGCACCCGGGCAACGTTTACGTGGACGTTCGAGAGCCCGACAACCCGCGCTACATTGCGCTTGATTGCGCGATCATGGGCACCCTTACCGACCGCGACCAGGAGTACCTGGCGCGCAATCTGCTCGCTTTTTTCAAGCGCGACTACGCAGAAGTGGCACGACTGCACGTGATGTCCGGCTGGGTGCCGGTGGGCACCGATGCAGCAGCATTCGAGGACGTGATACGTACGGTGTGCGAGCCGATCTTTGCCAAACCATTGGCGGAAATCTCCTTCGGCAATTTCCTCATGACGCTGTTTCAAACAGCCGAACAGTTCCAGATGGAGGTTCAACCTCAGCTCGTGTTGCTGCAGAAGACGCTGCTCTACATTGAGGGGCTCGGTCGTGCGCTCTACCCGCAGCTCGACCTGTGGAACACCGCCCAGCCATTCATGGAGCGCTGGCTCGTACAGCGACTGGGTCCCGCTGCGCAGGTCCAGCGTTTCGCCGAAAACTTCCCAGAGGTGGTCCGAAGTATCAACGACCTGCCGGCGGAGCTGGTGCGCCTGCGGGAAGCGCAGGCAAGCCTGTCGCAGTCTGTAGCCGAGCTGCAGCATCAGGCAGACAAGCCCGCCACGCGCTGGTACCAGCTCCTTCTGGCAGGGATTGCCGGCGCTTTGATCGCCGTTGCTCTACTGGATTGAGCCTAGACCGCCACCTGGTTCTGCCCCTCTCGCCGATCTGACATACTCACCACCCTCCCGGAAGGACAACGACCATGGACGTTATCGCCGAGCTCACAGCCGTACTCGAAGATCGCCGCAATGCGGACCCACAGTCGTCGTACGTGGCCTCTCTGTACGCCAAGGGGCTGAACAAGATCCTCGAGAAAGTGGGCGAGGAGGCGACAGAGTTCATCATCGCAGCCAAGGACCATGCGCCCGGCAAGCCGGAGCTGGTCTCTGAAGCGGCGGACCTGTGGTTTCACACCCTGGTCGCCCTGGTCCATCTGGGTGTGCCTCCGGAGAAGGTGCTCAACGCGTTGGCAGATCGCTTCGGTGTGAGCGGCCACACGGAGAAAGCCTCCAGAAAAGGTTGAACTGGCTGTTCGCGCTACAATAGCGTCATTGAATCAAGGAGTAGTGCCATGGGTTTTCCTGGAATGTGGGAACTGCTGATCGTGCTCGCCATCGTGCTGGTGATCTTCGGTCCAAAGCGTTTGAAAACCATCGGCTCCGATATCGGTAATGCCATCAAAGGGTTCCGCAAAGCCGTGACCGATGAGGACAAATCACCCCCTCCGGTCGACCCCAACGTCATCGAGGGCAAGGTCGACAACGAAGAACAGAGCAAGCAGAAACAAGACACGAATGTTTGACTTTCTGGGCGGGGGCGAGCTCCTTCTCATCGCCCTGATCGGGCTGCTCGTAATCGGCCCGGACAAACTACCGGAGACGCTGCGTACCATCGGCTTGTGGCTCGGTCGCCTGCGCCGATCGTTCACCAGCGTCAAAAACGAGATCGAAAAAGAGATCGGTATGGACGAGGTGCGCAGGCAACTGCACAACGAAGCCATCATGGCTGAAATGAGACGCATCGAGGACGATGTGAAAAGTACGGTGAACGACGCCGCGCGCTCTGCTCAGACCGAGCCGACGCCGGCAGAAGCCAATAATGGAAAAGACTGACAAAGCCCTGGCCCACGACCAGGCGGTAGACACCAACGAGCAGCCTTTTCTGGACCACATCATCGAGCTGCGGGCGCGAATCCTCAAAAGCCTCGGCCTGCTGGTGCTGTGCTTCTTCCCCATCTTCTTTTTCGCCGAAGAGATCTATGCGTTCGTCGCAGCACCGATCATGGCCTACCAGCCGGACGGCAAGATGATCGCCACCGGCGTCGCCTCGCCGTTCTTCACGCCGCTCATGCTGTCGATGTACGTGGCGTTGTACGCCGCCATGCCCTTCATCCTCCACCAGATCTGGTCGTTCATCGCGCCGGGCCTGTACCTGCACGAGAAGAAGTTCGCCATACCGCTGCTGGTGAGCAGCATCCTGCTTTTCTACACCGGCAGTGCATTCGCCTACTACGCTGTCTTTCCGCTGGTTTTTCAGTTTTTCGCAGAGTTCAACGTAATGAACGCGGTGTGGATGACCGATATCTCCGCCTATCTCGACTTCGTGATCCGCCTGTTTTTCGCCTTCGGCATCGCCTTCGAGGTGCCGATCGCCACGCTGCTGCTCATCTGGTCCGGTATCACCACCGCGGACAGCCTCTCGCAGAAGCGCCCGTATATCGTGGTCGGCTGCTTCGCACTCGGCATGCTGCTGACACCGCCCGACGTGATCTCGCAGATACTGCTTGCCGTGCCGATGTGGCTGCTGTTCGAACTTGGCGTGTGGCTCGCCCGGGTCACCGAAAGGCACAGCAACGAACCCGAGGCACCGGGGTAACACAATGGAGCTGAACGTGCTGCTCGCTCTCCTGCTGGCGTTCACGTTTTTTGTGCTGGTGAGTTGGGGCTGGAAGTCGGCGCGCGCAACGCCACACTTGTGGATCTGGTCCTGGGGTTTTCTCATCGTCGCCGGCCTGCTGTTGGCGCTGGAACCGACTTTTCTGCGCCTGGAGCTGGCACGCCTGCTCACCGGTGTGTTCCCGGGGCTGCAGTTGGCGGGTGCTTATCTGTACGCACAGCAACGCGTGCCGGCCTGGGTGTTCATCGCTACCATCATCATCGCGCTGGTACGCAGCATGGTGGCGGTGATGGGCTACCACGACATCAGCCATCTGGTCGTGCTGCCGGCGGAGCTGGCGGTGTTGGCCATCGCAGCACGTATCGTCCTGGATCGACAACCAGGCGGCCGTGACGCCATCGACTGGGCGCTGTGCTTCGCCATGGTGGCATTGTGCGGGGTACAGACCATGGATGCGCTGTATGACCTCGGCCGCGTCGACGGCTCCGTGTTATGGGCACCCTGGCTCGTATACGGCGGTATCGCCGGCACCCTGCAGATCGGCATCGTCAGCGAACGCATCCGAAGGATACGCACAGAGCGAACACTCGCCCACGGTGCACGGCAGCAGGCGATTCAGCGTCTCGAAAGCCTGGGCACCCTGGCCGGCGGTGTAGCACACGACTTCAACAATCGCCTGCAGGGTATCCTCGGCAACATCGAGTTGGCCAAACTGCATCTACCCGAAGGGCACCCCTCGCGTGAAGCGCTCGAGCGCGGTCTTTCCGACGGCAAGCGAGCAGCACAGCTTGTGGAGCAGATCCGCACTTTCGCCAGTATTCAACCGTACAACGCGCAGACGGTGGACTTAGGCTCCTGGCTGCAGACACGCGGGGATTTCCTGCGCAACGCCGCAGGCTTGCGCTTCCATGTGGACGTCCGCGCCCCAGCCAGCGTGCCGCTGGTGGATGCGGATCTGATCCAACTAGAGCAGTGCCTTGTGAACCTGTTGCAGAACGCGGCTGAGGCGTACAGCGACAAGACCGGCGACATTCGCCTGAAGCTCGAAGTGCTCGAGTTTCAGAGCCACCCGCCTGACTGCGTGATCGGGGAACTCAGCTGCGGACGTCACCTACGTATTACCGTCGAAGACGACGGAGAAGGTATCTGCGTGCATCCTCCCGCGCGCATTTTCGAGCCTTTTTTCAGCACCCGGTTCGTGGGCCGCGGCATGGGGCTTGCAGTCACCCAGCAGATCGTTCGCGCCCACAACGGCGCCATCGACCTGCGCAGCGATACCACCGGTACAGCGATCAGCCTCTACTTCCCCGTTCCAGCCCGAACGCACACCGCAATGCAGTAAGATTCGCCCATGCGAATCGTCAGCTGGAATGTCAACGGGCTTCGGGCCTGTGCTAAGAAGGGATTTGCCGAGTTTCTCAACGGCAATGGCATCGACGTACTCTGCGTGCAGGAAGTGCGCGCATTCGAGGCACAGCTACCGGAAGCGGTACGTGCGCCCGAAGGATGGCACGCCTGTTTTTCGGCCGCCGAACGACCCGGCTACAGCGGTGTGGGGATCTACAGCCGCATTCCGGCTTCACGCGTGGAGACCACCCTCGGCATACCGGAATACGACGCCGAAGGGCGATTGATCATTGCCCACTTCGGCCGCATGGCCGTCGCTTCGGTGTACTTTCCCAAGGGCAGCGGTAAGGATCGCGACAACTCCAGGGTCGCCTACAAGCTCGGTTTCTATCGGGCACTGTTCGACCGGCTAGAGGTCATGCGCAAGCGCGGGCCGGTCTATGTGCTCGGCGACTACAACACCGCACACACAGAAATCGATCTGGCTCGCCCCAAAACCAACCACAAGAGCAGCGGATTCCTGCCAGAAGAACGCGCGGAGTTCGACCGTTGGCTCGCCGCCGGTTGGGTGGATACCTTTCGCGCGCAGCACCCTGGCGAACCAGGCCACTACACGTGGTGGCGGCAGTGGGGGGATGCGCGCGAGAACAACGTCGGCTGGCGCATCGACTACGCGCTGGCGTCACCTTCCGCGGCCTCGCGGGTGAAGTCTGCTTTCATCTGGCCGCACGTGACCGGCTCGGATCACTGTCCGGTGGGCGTGGAGATCAACGCTCCAGCATGATGGTGACCGGCCCGTCGTTCTGCAGGGTCACCTGCATGTCGGCGCCGAAGCGGCCGGTCTGCACCGCCTCGCAACGGCTTCGCAGCGCCTCGACATATGCATCGAACAGCGGCAGAGCCTGCTCCGGCGGCGCCGCCGTAGAGAAGCCCGGCCGGTTGCCTTTGCGCGTATCGGCAGCGAGCGTGAACTGCGATACCGCAAGCACCGAACCCCCGACATCCAGCACGCTGGCGTTCATCGGCTTGTGGTTATCTGCAAAGATCCGCAGGTCCAGGGTCTTGGCGGCAAGCCAGCGGGCCTGCTCATCGGTATCGCCCTGCTCCACACCGAGCAGCACCAGCAGGCCGCCGCCAATCCGAGCAATGCGCTCGCCATCCACCTCCACCGCGGCGTGGCGGACACGCTGAAGGAGCGCTTTCACGACAGGCGGCTGGAACCCGCGCGTTTACGGGCGTTCTCTGTCAGGTACACCTTACGGATACGAATTGCCTTCGGGGTGACTTCCACCAGCTCATCGTCGTCGATGAACTCGAGCGCCTGCTCCAGCGTGAGCCGCATGGGCGCGTCCAGCAGTATGTTGTCGTCCTTGCCGGACGCACGGATGTTGGTGAGCTTCTTCTCCTTGATCGGATTCACCGTGAGGTCGTTGTCGCGGGCATGCAGGCCAACCACCATGCCTTCGTACACCGGATCGTTGGGAGCGACCATCAGCCGCCCTCTGTTCTGCAGGTTGTACAGGGCAAAGGCCACCGCCTTGCCCTGGGCGTTGGAGATGAGCACGCCATTATTGCGCTGGCCGATCTCACCGCCAGTCTGCGCGCCGTAGCCTGCGGCACCAAACGACATGATGCCGGTGCCTGAACTGATGGACAGAAACACCGGCCGGAAACCCATGAGCGCACGGGTGGGTAGCTTGTAAATGAGGCGCACGCGACCGTGGCCGTCGGACTGCATGTCCTCCAGCTCGCCGCGGCGCTCGCCGAGCTCTTCCATAACCTTGCCCTGGTGCACATCTTCCACGTCCACCGTCAGACGCTCGTAGGGCTCGCAGACCACACCGTCGATTTCCTTCTGAATCACCAGCGGCCGCGATACGGCAAACTCATACCCCTCGCGCCGCATCGTCTCGATCAGAACCGACAGGTGCAGCTCGCCACGGCCGGACACACGGAAGCGGTCCGGGTCTTCGGTTTCCTGCACATCGAGTGCGACGTTGTAGCTGGCTTCGCGGTACAGCCGTTCCTTGATCTGCCTGCTGGTGAGGTATTTGCCTTCCATACCTGCGAAGGGTGATGTATTCACACAGAACATCATCGTCAGCGTCGGCTCATCGACGCTCAGCGGCGTGAGCGCCTCAACCCGGTCAGGCGAGCAGATGGTGTCGGAGATCGCCACATCATCGACGCCGGTAACACAAACGATATCCCCCGCCTCGGCGACCTCCCGCGCTTCCCGCTCGAGGCCGCGGCTGCACAGCACATCAAGTATGCGCGCCTTACGCTGTTTGCCGTGTCGGTCCACCACTACCACCGGCATGTTGCGCTTCACGCGACCTCGGCGAATTCGACCAATACCCATCAGGCCGACGTAGGAGGAATAGTCGAGCGAGGAGATCTGCAGTTGCAGCGGTGCATCCACGTCCACCTTCGGCGGCGGAACGATATCGACAATGAGCTGCAGCAGTGGCTGCATGTCAGCGGCTAGCGCGTCGGGCTCAGAGCCCGCCACCCCCTGCATGGCTGAAGCGTAGATCACCGGAAAGTCCAACTGCTCATCGTTGGCATCGAGGCTGGCGAACAGGTCGAATACTGCGTCCACTGCCTTGTGAGGATTGGCGCCTGCGCGGTCCACCTTGTTCACCACCAGGATCGGGTTCAGCCCGGCCGCGAAGGCTTTCTGGGTGACGAAGCGGGTTTGTGGCATCGGCCCTTCCACCGCATCGACCAGCAGCAGTACCGAATCCACCATGGACAGCACCCGCTCCACCTCTCCGCCGAAGTCGGCGTGCCCGGGGGTATCGACGATGTTGATGGTGTAATCGCCGAAGCGGATGGCGGTGTTCTTCGAGAGGATGGTGATGCCCCGCTCGCGCTCGAGGTCGTTGGAATCGAGCACCCGTTCGCCGCCAGCGGACAGCGTTCCGGTCTGTTCCAGAAGCCGATCCACCAGCGTCGTCTTGCCGTGATCCACGTGGGCGATAATTGCCACGTTGCGCATCAATTCTTTGCTCACTACACTCCCGCGCCCGTAATTTCTCGGCTGGGCCTGCCAAAAGGCGGGCGATTATGGCGGAACAAAGAAAAGCTGTCGCGCTCATCTCAGGAGGGCTCGACTCCATGCTGGCGGCGCGTGTGGTCATGGACCAGGGCGTGATCGTCGAAGGGGTGAACTTCTTCACCGGCTTCTGCGTGGAAGGGCATACGCACGCCATCCGCCAGAAAGACCGCGCCAAGCCGAAGCGCAACAACGCCCTGTGGGTGGCGGAGCAGCTCGGCATCAAGCTGCACATCATCGACGTCATTGAAGAGTACAAAGACGTTCTGCTAAACCCCAAGCACGGCTACGGCAGCAACATGAACCCCTGCCTCGACTGCAAAGTGTTCATGGTGAAGAAAGCCTGTGAGCTGTTCATGAGCGATTCGTTCATGGAAGCGCATGGCTTCGACTTCGTCATTACCGGAGAGGTGATCGGCCAGCGACCAAAGAGCCAGCGGCGGGAGACCATGCCGGTCATCGCCCGCGAATCGGGCGCCGACGACCGCCTGCTGCGGCCGCTCTGCGCCAAACTGTTGCCGCCCACCCTTCCGGAACGGCAAGGTTGGGTCGACCGCGAAGCCTTGCACGGCTTTCACGGCCGTAACCGCAAACCGCAGATGGCGCTCGCTCGGAAGCTGGGCTTCAGCGATTGGGCCCAACCGGCAGGCGGCTGCTGTTTTCTCACCGACGAGAAGTATTCCGACAAGCTGGTGGATCTCTGGGAGGCGCGCGGCACCCGTGACTACGAACTCGACGACATCATGTTGCTCAAGGTGGGCCGGCACGTGCGGCCCAACGAGCGCTTCAAACTGATCATCGGCCGAGAGGCCGGCGAGAACGAGTTTCTATCGGGCTACAAGTACCGGTACCTTGCGCTGCATACGTCGAGCCACCGCGGTCCGCTATGCCTGATCGATGGTGCAGCCACGGCGCAAGACATCGAGCTTGCGGGCCGGATCGTCGCCCGCTACGGTCAGGGACGGACCGCAACCACCGTGACGGTAACCCTGGAGCGGCCGGACGGCACAGGCGAGACGTTTGAAACCACGCCGCTGCCTGCCAACGAGTTGCCGGAGAGCTGGCATGTCTGAGCCGGAAGGGCACACCCTGGATACCCGGGGGCTCCTGTGCCCGCTGCCAGTCATCCGCACCCAGGATCGCATCCGCACGCTCGCACCAGGCGACGTGCTGCACGTGCTTGCCACCGACCCGGGGGCGCTGCACGATATTCCCGCCTGGTGCCGCGTGCACGGCCACGAGTTCGTCGGCGTGCAGACGCAAGGGCGCATCTACACGCTGACAGTCAAGGTGCAGGACAGCTAGAATGCACCATTATGGTGCTCACGCTGAATTGGCGCACCATTATGGACTGTTTGCAAGTACTCACTTACAAGGGGGCCGCTGATTAGAGGGGGCGCAATGCAGCCCTAGGCTGGCATGGAACTTGCGATTCCATGCCCCGGAAGATTCCAGGAATCGGCGCGACCAGGGGGACGACCGCGGCGCGCTCAATATCAACACCTCGATGAACAAACGAAAAAGAGGGAATGACAACATGTCCAACAACACGCTGAAGATGATCGCCGAACACGATGTGAAGTGGGTAGACCTCCGCTTTACCGACCCGCGCGGCAAGGAGCAACACACGACGATTCCAGCTCAGGGCCTGGATGCGGAGAAGCTGTCAGACGGCTTCATGTTCGACGGCTCGTCCATCGCCGGTTGGAAGAGCATCAACGAGTCGGACATGATCCTCATGCCGGACGACGACACCTGCGTGATCGACCCGTTCCGCGATGACACCACCCTGATCCTGCGTTGCGACATCGTCGAGCCGTCCACGATGCAGCCCTACGATCGCGATCCGCGCACCGTCGCCAAGAAAGCCGAAGCCTATCTGGCATCCACCGGCATCGGCGACACTGCGTTCTTCGGCCCCGAGTGCGAGTTCTTCGTGTTCGACGACGTGCGCTGGAGCACCAGCATGTCCGGCTCCTCCTACGCCATCCACGCTGAGGAAGCAGCCTGGGCCAGCGGCCATGACTTCGAAGGCGGCAACCTCGGCCACCGTCCACGCATCAAGGGCGGCTACTTCCCCGTCCCGCCGGTAGATTCTGCGGCAGATCTCCGTTCTGCGATGTGCTCAGCCATGATGGCCATGGGCCTCGAAATCGAGGTACATCACCACGAAGTAGCCACCGCCTGCCAGAATGAAATCGGCATGCGCTTCAACACGCTGGTGAAGAAGGCAGACGAGGTGCAGATCTACAAGTACTGCGTGCACAACGTGGCAGACGCCTACGGTAAAACCGCCACCTTCATGCCGAAGCCGCTGGTAGGTGACAACGGCAGCGGCATGCACGTGCACCAGTCCATCGCCAAGGGCGGCACGAACACGTTCCACGGTGACGTCTACGCGGGACTGTCGGAAACCGCGCTGTTCTACATCGGCGGCATCATCAAGCACGCCAAGGCAATCAATGCGTTTGCCAACGGCTCCACCAACTCCTACAAGCGCCTGGTGCCCGGCTTCGAAGCACCGGTTCTGCTGGCCTACTCGGCACGCAACCGCTCCGCGTCGATCCGCGTGCCGTACATCCAGGGCGGCAACCCACGCGCTTACCGCGTGGAAGTACGCTTCCCGGACAGCACCGCAAACCCGTACCTGGCATTTGCAGCGATGCTGATGGCGGGCCTCGACGGCATCAAGAACGAGATTCACCCTGGCGACAGCTTCGACAAGGATCTCTACGACCTGCCAGCAGAAGAGCTGGAAGGCGTGCCGACCGTCGCGCACACCCTGAGCGAAGCGCTCGATGCACTGGATGCAGACCGCGACTTCCTGAAGGCAGGGGATGTGTTCACCGATGGCCTGATCGACGGCTACATCGCGCTTAAGCGTGACGAAGTGGAACTGCTGAACATGACCACCCACCCGCTCGAGTTCGAGATGTACTACAGCGTGTAAGACCGATCGTACGAAAAATACGACGGGCTTCCTGCTTCGCCCCAACCGGTATTCCGGTTGGGGCTTTTTTTTGCTTATCTGTGGTCCAATAGTGGGGTGCGGAGAAAGTACAGGACGTACTTCTTCAGTAACCTGACCGGAAGCAAACCAACGCGAGGCGCATATGCAGCGGGTCGCAATCATCACACTGGCAACCGTGGCGCTGGCACTTGCCGCAGGCCCTACCGTGGCAGCGACAAAGGTCTATAGAACCGTGGATGAAAACGGCAACGTGATCTTCACGGACGTGCCGCCCGGTGAGCGGGGCGTACCTGAGGGCGGCAACACCACCGAGGTGGACATCGATGCGGTCAACAGCTACGAACCGACCAGTCGCCGTACCGACGCCTCAGGCCGGGAGCTTTGGATTGTCGATGGTCTGGAGTCGGACGGGGAAGAGGCCGGCCTCACGGTGGTCTACAACTCCCTCACCGTGCAGAGCCCCGCCCCGGAAGAGGCAGTGCGCGCTAATGACGGCACCGTGCACATCGCAGGTTCGGTGCAACCAGATCTGGGCACAGATCATCGCGTGCGTCTGGTGCTGGATGGTGCGCCCCACAGCGACGCGTCAGCACCGCACTTCACGCTCACCAACATGGATCGCGGCGCACACACCGTGATGCTCCAGATCGTCGATGCAAACGGAACTGCACTCATCAACAGCACCACGACCACCTTCTATGTCTTGCGGGCGCACCGCTAAGAGGCAACCGCCCAGTTGACCCATCACGGTGCATGCACTATTTTGGTGCGTAACTGTAAACAACATCTCCGGAACCACGCGCATGCCCTTTCCAGACCCTGAACCGCGTGCCATAGAAACTTAAGCTACAGAGTTAGCAAGTGCTCACTTCCCCGAAGCAGATTGCGCAATCATCAGCCTCAGGGTGGACCATTTCTTGCAACCCGCTCGCCATGGAAGACCTCACCGCACAGATCGTCGACGCTCAGCGCACCGGATTGATACTGCTCGACCGGAATCTGGCGGTGGTATTCGCCAACCAGGCAGCCCAGCAGATGCTCGGCCGCTCGGCTGAGCAGATCATGGCACTGCCCACCGCCGATCTGTTCGCGACCAACGGCGCCATGCTGGCGACGCTAGCCCGCGCGCTCGAGGAAAATCAGGGGTTTACCGCCCGACAGATCAACGTCAACCGCGCCGATCTGTCGCACCAGATGGTGGACTGCAGCGCCATACCCACCAGCGACGGTCTGCTGCTGGAGCTGCACGCCATCGACGCGCAACTGTGGCTGCACCGCGAAGAGCAGGCGGCGCGCCAGCAGCAGACCACACGCGAACTCACCAAGGGTCTCGCCCACGAGGTGAAAAACCCCCTTGGCGGAATTCGCGGCGCCACACAACTGCTGGCACGAGAGCTGGATCGTCCTGAGTTGCGCGAGTACACCGACGTCATCCTCTCCGAGGTCGACCGCCTGCGCGATCTGGTAGATCGCATGCTCGGGCCAAGAGCGGCGCCGCAGTTTGCCGCCACCAATGTGCACGAAGTTCTGGAGCGAGTGGTCAGCCTGTGCGCCGCCGAGTTCGGTGAACCGCTGCACTTTGAGCGGGACTATGACCCGAGCCTGCCGAGCCTGGAAGCCGACCGCGACCGCCTGTTCCAGGCCTGTTTCAACATCGCCCGCAACGCCGCCGAGGCACTGGGTGGCGTGCCTGCACCGCAGATATGCATACGCACACGCATTGCCCGCCAACTCACCGTAGGCCGCCAGCGGCACAAGAGCGTTCTGAAGATCGACATTGAAGACAATGGCCCCGGTATCGCCGAGGAACTCAAAGACCGCGTGTTCTTTCCCATGATCAGCGGCCGCGCCGAGGGCACGGGGCTGGGCCTGGCCATGGTGCAAACCATCATCGGCGAGCATCACGGCGCCATCGAGTTCGACAGCAGCCCCGGGCGCACCGTGTTCACCATGTACCTGCCGCTCACACAACCGGCGACGAGCGCATAGCGCCGTGAGCGGTAACTGAGGAGTCAATCATGCGCGATACAGTCTGGATCATCGACGACGACCGCTCCATTCGCTGGGTGCTTGAGCGCGCCCTCGATGCGGCGGGCATCGCGAACATCAGTTTCGCCGGTGCCGATCAAGCGTTGCCACATCTGGAAACCAGCCCGCCCACCGCCATCATCACCGACATACGCATGCCTGGCATGAACGGCCTCGAATTTCTCGGGGCGGTACACCAGCAGCACCCACAGTTGCCCGTGATCATCATGACGGCGCATTCTGACCTCGAAAGCGCCGTGCAGAGCTTTCAGAGCGGCGCTTTCGAGTACCTGGCCAAGCCTTTCGATGTGGACGAAGCAGTTGCAGTGGTGCAGCGGGCCATGACACACGCACAAGACAATGGCGGCAATGGCCAGGCGGCAACGGACTTTGCAGAGCCCATGCCGGACACGGAGATCATCGGCCAGTCACCGGCCATGCAGGAGGTGTTTCGCGCCATTGGCCGTCTGGCCGCGTCCCACGTGACGGTGCTTGTCAACGGCCAGTCGGGTAGCGGCAAGGAGCTTGTGGCACGGGCACTGCACCGACACAGCCCGCGCGCCTTGGCACCATTCGTGGCGCTGAACATGGCAGCGATTCCCAGCGAGCTGATAGAGAGCGAGCTCTTCGGACACGAAAAGGGTGCCTTCAGCGGCGCCGTCGCCCGGCGCATGGGACGGTTCGAGCAGGCGAACAACGGCACCCTGTTCCTCGACGAGATCGGCGACATGCCCGCATCCGCTCAGACCCGGCTGCTGCGCGTGCTGTCCGAGGGGGAATTTTTCCGCGTGGGCGGGCACGAGCCGGTGCGCGTAAACGTGCGCATCATCGCCGCAACCCATCAGAACTTGGAAGCGCTGGTGGCGCGCGGGGAGTTTCGTGAAGATCTGTTTCACCGCCTCAACGTCATTCGCGTGCACGTACCAACCCTCGCCGAACGGCGCAGCGACATCCCGCTGCTTGCCAACCACTTTCTGCGTTCCGCAGCACGTGAGCTCGGCGTGGAACCCAAGCGACTGTCAGGCCCAGCGCAAGCGCGCATGTTGTCCCTGCCCTGGCCCGGTAACGTGCGGCAGCTGGAGAACACCTGTCGCTGGCTTACCGTCATGGCGCCTGGCCAGGAAGTGCAGGTGGATGACTTCCCCGCCGAATTGCGCGATGTGCCGGACACCGAAGTTTCCACCGGTGCCGCCACCGACTGGCAGAGCGCGCTCGGCGAATGGGCGGACCAGCACTTTGAATCCACGCCAAACACGCCGCTGCTCGACATCGCCCAGCCGACATTCGAACGCACTGTAATCCTGGCTGCCCTGCGCCACACCGGCGGGCGAAAGAAGGATGCCGCCGTGGCGCTCGGCTGGGGTCGCAATACGCTCACACGTAAGATGGCAGAGCTGGATATGCCCGGCTGATGACGCTGAAGGTTGTTCTGTATGAGCCAGAGATCCCTCCGAACACCGGCAACATCGTGCGCCTGTGCGCCAACACCGGAGCCGAGCTGCACCTCATCGAACCACTCGGCTTCGACTGGGATGACAGGAAGCTGCGACGCGCTGGCCTCGACTACCACGAGTTTGCCCGCGTATCGCGCCATGCATCGCTGGCAGACTTCCATCGCTGCCACGCCGAAGGGTGCACCTATGCCTTCTCGACAAAGGGCCACACGGGATACACGCAAGCGCAGTTTGGTGCACACGATGCGCTGCTGTTCGGCCCCGAGACGCGGGGATTGCCAGATGAAGTGCTCAACAGCATGGAACGCGATCGCATCCTGCGCATTCCCATGCGCATGGAATCGCGTAGCCTCAACCTGTCCAACGCGGTAGCGGTAGCCCTGTACGAGGCCTGGCGCCAGCAGAACTTCCGCTGACGCACTACTTCAATGCGCGGTACCTGGGGGCGGTTCCGCCTCTGCCTTCCTCTGCGCCACGGCTTGCGCATATAGCGCATCGAAGTTTACCGGTGCGAGGTGCATGGCCGGAAAGCCACCCTTGATGACGAGGCTGTCGATGGCCTCACGTAGATAGGGAAAGATGGTTGCAGGGCAGATGGTGCCGAGCACGCGTTGCAGCACTTCCCCACCCACCCCATCAATGAAGAAGAGTCCGCCCTGCTGCACCTCGACGATGAAGGCGGTTTTGCCTCCTGCCCGTTTCGCCCGCACCGTGGTCGTGAGCACCACTTCGAAACGGTTATCCGCCACCTGTCCGGCGCGGCTGTTGATGTCCACGGACAGCTCCGGCTCCCACTGCTCGCCGAAAACTTCCGGCGCGCCTGGCGACTCGAAAGACGCATCTTTCACGTAGATGCGCTCGAGACGCACCTGGGCGGTACCGCTTTGCGCTTCGCTCATGCTTTCACCACCGGCAAGCTCTGATTGCGCCACTCCATAATGCCGCCGGTAAGGCGGCTGACGTTCTCAAAGCCCTTCTTGCGCAGCATGGTGCCCGCCGCACCCGCGTGCTGACCCATCTTGCAGGTGAGCACGATAGGCCGTTCCTTGAACTTCGTAAGCTCGTCGATGCGGGTTTCGAGGGAGGAATACGGAATGTTCACTGCGTCGACGATGTGACCCGCCTCGAACTCCTTGCGGTCGCGGATATCGAGCACCAGAGCGTTTTCGTTGTTCACCAGCGTCACGAGCTCCTGCGCGCTGACACTCTTGCCGCCGCGGTTCATCTCATTGCGGATGAACAGCACCAGCAGCACGAGAAACATACCCACCAGCCACGGGTGGTTGCCGATGAACTCGAACAGTTGCTCCATAGTCTCAGGACCGCGCCGTAAAAAAGGGGCGGCATTATATTCGGTGACCCGGTTCGACGTATACGCACGCGGCTGGTGTAGAATGCGCGGCGCACACGAATCACCCGCGCATAGGGAAAGCACAAGGGCAGGAAGTCATGCGTAAAGTGAACCTTCTGGTCATCCTGGACGGTTTCGGCCACACCGACCCCTCACCCACCAACGCCATCACCGAGGCCAAGACACCCGTATGGGACCGCCTCATGGCGCAGCGGCCGCACACGCTGATATCCGGTAGCGGGGAGGACGTAGGCCTGCCGGACGGACAGATGGGCAACTCCGAAGTAGGCCACATGAACCTCGGCGCCGGGCGCGTCGTCTACCAGGATTTCACCCGTATCAACCGCGCCATCGAGCAGGGTGAGTTCCAGAAAAACCGCGCCTTGAATAACGCCATCGCCAAAGTAAAGGCCAATGGCAGCGCGCTGCACCTGATGGGCCTGCTGTCACCGGGCGGCGTGCACAGCCACGAGGAGCAGATCTTCGCCGCCATACGCATGGCGGCTGAGGCGGGAATCGAGCGCGTCTACCTGCACGCCTTCCTGGACGGGCGCGACACACCGCCGCGCAGCGCCCAGGCCTCACTCGAGAAGGCTCGAGCGCTCTTCAAGAACCTCGGCAACGGCCAGATCGCCAGCATCACCGGCCGCTACTTCGCCATGGATCGCGACCAGCGCTGGGACCGCGTCGAGCGTGCCTACAATCTCCTGGTGCGCGGCGAGGCGCCGTTTCACTCGGATGACGCTGTGGAGGCGCTGCAGCAGGCATACGCGCGGGATGAAAACGACGAATTCGTGCAACCCACCGCCATTCACGCCGCCAACGAGCTGCCCATACGCATGGCCGACGATGATGCCGTGATCTTCATGAACTTCCGTGCCGACCGCGCCCGGGAAATCACCCGCGCCATCATCGAGCCGGAGTTCAGCGGTTTCGCCAGGCGCAGCACCGTGAGGCTTGCCGACTTCGTCATGCTCACGCGCTATGCCGACGACATCAACACCGCCTGTGCGTTCGACACCCCTGTTCTCAAGAATACCCTCGGCGAGTACGTGGCAAGCCTCGGCAAACGCCAACTGCGCATCGCCGAAACGGAGAAGTACGCGCATGTGACGTTTTTCTTTTCCGGCGGCCGGGAAGCGGAGTTCGACGGCGAAGAGCGCGTACTGATTCCGTCCCCCGATGTCGCGACTTACGATCTACAGCCGGAAATGAGCGCACCCGAAGTCACCGACAAGCTGGTCGCGGCCATCGAGTCCGGCGACTACGACCTGATTGTGGTGAATTACGCAAACGGCGACATGGTAGGGCACACCGGGGTGCTTTCCGCCGCCATCCAGGCGGTAGAAACCCTGGATGCCTGCCTCGGCCGGCTGGTGGACGCTGTGGAAGACACCGGTGGGCAGATGCTCATCACCGCCGACCATGGCAACTGCGAGCAGATGGCGGATGCCTCCACCGGTCAGGCCCACACGGCGCACACCTGCGAGCTGGTGCCTTTCGTTTACGTAGGCCCCGCTGCGGTGGAGCTGTCCAACGGCGGCACGCTGCGCGACGTAGCCCCGACGTTACTGGCGCTCATGCGTCTGGAAGCGCCTGCTGAAATGACCGGCAGAAGCCTTGCCACGTTCCGGGAGCAGCAGAGCGCTTGATGCGACGGCTCGCGAGCACTGCCTGCGTGCTGCTCGTGGCGCTCGCCTGCTCGATTTGCGTTGCCGAGGACATCGACGAAGCGGCCACTGCCTCTGAGTTGAAACAGATCGTCTCCGAGCTCAATGCCCTGGGCGACTGGCTCGATGACGCCGGTAAGCGGCAGGCGAAGCTGCAATCAGAGCTGAAAGCCCAGGATCAGGCCGTCTCCCAGGTTACGCGCGATGTGCGCACCACCGACGCGGCGCTATCCGCAACGCAGGTCGAGATCGCGAGCCTGGAGGTGGAACGTAATGAATTGTCGGTGGTGCGCGCCAAGCAGGCCCAGCGTATCGCCCAACACGTCAACGCCGCCTACCGCCTACAGGGTCAGGATGTGGTCAAAGCCCTGCTCAATCAGGAATCACCTAGCGATTTCGAACGCATGCTGCGCTATCACCGCTACTTCAGCGACGCCCGTCTGGAGGCCTTGCGCGGCTACCAGCAGACGTTGCTGAAGATCGACAGCAACCAGCAGGAGCTGAACCAGGAACGTGCGCGCCTGACCGATACGCGAGCCACGCTGGCAGCCCGCAAAGTTGCGCTGGAAAGCCAGCGCGGCGAACGCGCCGACCTCATCGCCCGTCTCGCCCGGGAGGTCACCAGCAAGACCGCAAGGGCCGAAAAACTGCGCGAGGATCGCGCCCGGCTCGAAGCACTCGTGCAGGAACTGGCAAGGCGCAAGCAGGAACTGGATGGTGCGGACTTTGCTGCCCGCCGTGGCCGCCTCACCGCCCCGAGCGGCGGCCATCTGATCTATCAGTACGGCGAAAGCCGCGCCGACGGTCGGCTGCGATGGGAAGGCATGGTGTACCGAACGGATGCTGGTGCGGCGGTGCATGCCGTGCACCGTGGTCGTGTCGTATTTGCCGACTGGCTGCGCGGCTTCGGGCTACTCACCATCATCGATCACGGCTCCGGCTACATGACCCTCTACGGCTACACCGACGACCTGAGCAAGACCGTCGGCGACTGGGTGGAGAGCGGCGAGGTCATCGCCCACGCCGGGCAGAGCGGCGGGCAGGCCTTTGACGGAGTGTATTTCGAGATTCGTCAGAAGACCTCTACACTGGATCCCCGGCCCTGGCTGAACCGCGCCGCGAAATGAGGTAAACGCCGATGAACCTGCGCGCCATCACGCTGCTCGGCATCATCACCAGCATGGTTACCGGTGTCACTATCGGCGTGATCCTGGCGCGGGGCGAAGCGCGCACCAAAGTCCCATCCGACGCCGACACCCTCGCAGCGGTGTTCCGGCATGTGTCGGCCAACTACGTGGACGAGGTGTCGAGTGAGCAACTGATCGATGATGCGCTGCGCGGCATGATCGGTGGTCTCGACAGGCACTCCCGCTATCTGGACACCACCTACTACGATGCGCTGCAGACCGACACCACCGGCCACTTCAGCGGCATCGGCGTGCAGCTGTCTCTGGTGGACGGCTACTTCACCATCGTCGATGTCCTCGATGGGACGCCCGCAGCAGCAGCCGACGTGCAGCCAGGTGACCGGCTGGTGGCGGTAGACGGCACCAGCTTGCGGGGAAAGCGGCTGTCACAGGTAACGACCATGTTGCGCGGCAAGCCCGGTAGCGGCGTCGATCTGACACTGCGACGCGCAGCAGACGACAAGCGCCAAGTGCACCTCACGCGACTGGATATCGAGCTCCCCAGCATCAGCCATCGCTGGTTGGCGCCGGGCTACCTGTACCTGCGTATATCACGCTTTCACCGGTACACCCACCGACAGTTGCTGGCGTCGCTGCAACACATCGACACCCCACCACTGGGCGTGGTGCTGGATCTGCGCGGCAACCCCGGCGGCCTGCTGGGCGCGTCGGTGGACGTGGCTGGCGAGTTCCTCGACGGCGGCCTGATCGTGCGCACCGAGGGGCGAAACGCCGCGGATAGCCAGCAGTACGAGGC
>JAUILW010000406.1 GCA_030432795.1 Gammaproteobacteria bacterium | reverse complement strand
GCCATTGCCGAGATCCAGCGAGACGGTGACGGTTTCCGCTGCTTCGTTGTCGGGGATCTCGACGGTCATCGTGTTCCAGGCGGGCAGGACCTCGGCGGCGCGTCGCGCCAGGGTCGCCAGTGGCAGAAGGGCGTCCAGCGGCGGAGGCGCGGGCAGTGCGGCAGCCATTTCCGTGGTTCCCTGTCCGGGGCCGCGCTGTGGTGGTTCCTCGCCGGCCAGGCGGTAGACCAGCGCATTGGCGAAGGAGAAGCCGAATACCGCGCCGCTGGCGACGATGACCAGAAGCGGGATGGCGAACCACAGGCCGAAGACGTGGTGCCAGTTGAAATCCCGCGCGGCGCTGTTGCGGCTGCGGGTGAACCACAGGCGGTTGCGAAACGGTCGGTACTTGAACACCTTTGGCAGCCACAGGTAGAGGCCGGTGAGAATCATCAGGCCGAAGGCGAGGTTGCTGATGCCGGTGACCAGCCTGGCGGTGGCACGGTGCTCGCCATGGACATCGAACCAGCGGTGCCAGCGGGTCATCAGGGAGAAGAACTCGCCCATGTTGCTGCTGGCCTGCGGCATCAGTTCGCCGGAGTAGGCATCCACCTGCTGTCGGTGGGCGCGACCCTCGCGGGCCAGGACCGGGGCAGCCGGGTCGTTGCGCAAGGTCAATGCTCGCGGCACGAAACCACCGTTGCGCGATACCGTGTCGACGATTTCCTCCAGGGCCAGTGGGCGCTCGTCAGCGGCGGGCAGGCGATAGCGGGACCGTTCCTCGAGGTCGAGCAGTTGCCGCTCGTAGGTCAGTACGATGCCGGTGACCGACATCATCAGCACCACCAGGGCGACCAGCACGCCGCAGGCAAAGTGCAACCAGAACAGCGTGGTCCGGATCATTGGGAACAGCTCCCGGCCAAGACGCAGACGGCCGATGCCCTACACATCGGCCCAGCGCCGCAGCAGGTTGTGATAGACGTTGGTCAGTCCGAGCAACGAGGGATGATCGGCCTTGTCCGGCTGCAAGCCCTGGATGGCCTGGTCCAGGTCCCACAGCAACCGACGCTGCCCGTCGTCGCGCACCATGCTCTGCACCCAGAAAAACGCGCCCAGGCGTTGGCCGCGGGTGATCTCGGTGACATGGTGCAGGCTGCTGGCCGGGTAGAGCACCAGGTGGCCGGCAGGCAGTTTCACCTGGTGCGTGCCGAAACTGTCCTCGATGACCAGTTCGCCGCCGTCGTAGTCCTCCGGGTCGGCGAGAAACAGGGTGGCCGACAGGTCGGTGCGGATACGCGCACCGCTTTCCCGGTGCTGGCGCACGGCGTTGTCGACATGGGCGCGAAACTGCTGACCGACACCGTAGCGGTTGAACAGCGGCGGAAACACGTGGCGGGGCAGGGCGGCGGCGACGAAACGCGGATGATTGGCAAGTACGCGGACGATGGCGCCGCCGACCTCGCGGGCGACGGCGCTGTCCTCGGGCAGTTGCTGGTTGTGCTTGGCCCTTGCGGACTGGTGACCGGAGGTGACGTTTCCGTCCACCCACGCTGCCGTCAGCAGGCGCTGGCGGCAGCGTGTGACGTCGTCACGGGACAGTACGTCCGCAATCTCGACCAGCATGGTGATCAGCGGAACCGATGCTCGTAGGTCACCAGCGCCTGTCGTCCCTGGCCCAGTGCCGCATAGTGCGAGGCATAGGCACGGGTGTAGTAGGTTTCGTCGGTGACATTGAGCAGGTTGAAGCGCAACGTGCCCTGGTCGCTGACCTGCCAGGCGGCGTTCAGGTCCAATCGCCAGTAGCTCGGGATCTTCTTCGGCGGGTCGGCGGTGAAGCTGCCATGCACCTCGCTGACGTAGGTGACGCCGCCGCCGACCACCAGTTCCGGCGATACCGTGTAGCTGGTGAACAGCGCCAGGCTGTGTTCGGGCACGTTGGTCAGCGGCTTGCCCTCGGCATCGTTCTCGAAACCGCCTTCGACCAGCTTCGAGTCGAGGTAGGTGTAGCCGCCGTAGACTTCCCAACGCTCGTTGAGCTGGCCGGAAACACCAAGCTCGATGCCCTGTACCCGGGTCTTGCCGGCATAGGCGAAGTCGGTGTCCTCCGGTCCCGTGCGCACGTAGGCATTGTCGCGGGTCATGTGGAAGGCCGCCGCGGTCAGCGATACGCGCTGGTCGAACAGTTCCCACTTGCCGCCGATTTCCAGGTTGGTGGTTTCTTCCGGCTCCAGGTCGTTGTTGGCCGGATTGAAGCCGCCGCGTCCGACGCTGTCGCCGGCCGGCTCGTCCGAGTCGTTGCCTGCCAGGGGCGCCGGCGTCGAACTGGTGGCGACGGACGCATAGTAGGACGTGGTCTCGATCGGCTTGTACACTGCGCCGAGCTGGTAGTTGAGCATGGTGTCGCTGGCCTTCACGTTCTCCGACGGATCGGAAGACACGTCCACCTCGGACTCGTAGTGGTCCAGCCGCAGGCCGGCATTGACCAGCCAGTTGTCATTCAATTCGATGGTATCGAAGGCATACAACGCGGCGACATCTGTACGGTAGCGACTCGGGTTGTTGGTTCGCTCGACGTTGCCCAGCCAGGCGTCGCGCGGCGTCGGGCTGTACAGGCTGGTGCAGTCGCCGGCCTCGAACAACAACTGCCCGTAGCGCTTGCCGCTGGCCGGGTCCAAGGTGCGGCTGGAGCAGTCGGTGCCGAAGGCGGAGGCGCCACGATGCACATCGTAGCCGTCGTCTACACGTCGCTCGCTGCTGAGTTCCATGCCGAGGTTGAAGCGATGGCCGACGCCACCGGCCTGGTGTTCACCGCTGATGTCAAGCTGGTTGGCATAGCTGGTGTTCTCGCTGTAGCGGTCCTTGCTGTTGCGGAACACGAAACCGTCCTCGACATTGCCGCGCGAGTCATCCGGGTTGGTGACGACGTAGTCGTTGCTGGTCTTGCCGATGCGGGTCACGTTGCGCAGGCGCAGGTCGTCGCGAATGTCGTGCTCGATGAGCATGGTGCCGATATCGGCTTCCACCTTGCGGAAGTCGCGATGGACCAGGCCGTAGAAGTTCTTGCGGTTGACGCCCAGCGTTTCGGTGGCCGGTTCGCCACTGGCTAGGTCGTAGGGGATGCTGTAGTCGGGCATCCCTTCTTCTTCCAGGTGGTAGTAGTCGAGAGTGATGCGGGTAGCATCGCTGACGTTGAAGGTGGCCGAAGGCGAAATGCCGAGCTTGTCGTAGTCCACGGCGTCTTCGCGCCCGGCAACGCCACTGTCTTCGGCAAGCAGCCCAAGGCGAAAACCGGCGTCTTCACCGAGTTGCCAGTTCTGGTCGAGGGTGGCGCGAAACTTGTCGGCCGTGCCCACGGTGATGCTGCCGGTGCCGAAGTCCTCGACCTGGGCCATCTTCGATACCAGGTTGATGCTGCCGCCACCGGAGCCGCGTCCGGCATAGGCCGAGTCCGCACCCTTGATGACTTCCACGGCTTCCAGGTCGAAGACGTCGCGGCTCTGGTCACCGATGTCCCGCTGACCATCGATGAAGACACTGGAGGTGGAGTTGAACCCCCGGATCACCGGCCGGTCGGCCAGTGCCTGCCCACCCTCGCCGGCAAGGAAGGTGATGCCCGGCACCAGCCGCAGGGCGTCTTCCAGCGAGTTCGCGGCGGTATCCTTCATCAGGC
>JAUILW010000405.1 GCA_030432795.1 Gammaproteobacteria bacterium | reverse complement strand
TGCGCATAGGCACGTTCTGTGGCGATACGGCCCCGGGGTGTGCGCTGCAGATAGCCTTGCTGGATGAGATACGGCTCCAGCACATCCTCAATCGTGTCGCGCTCCTCACTGACCGCCGCCGCAAGCGAATCGAGACCTACCGGACCACCCGAGAACTTGTGGATGATCGTTTCGAGCACGCGCCGGTCCATCACATCGAAGCCTGCACGGTCCACCTCCAGCATCGACAGTGCCTGATCTGCAACGTCTCGGGTCACCCGGCCGTCGCTGCGCACCTCCGCGAAGTCGCGCACGCGACGCAGCAATCGATTGGCGATGCGCGGCGTGCCCCGCGAACGGGCCGCAACCTCGCGTGCACCATCCGCATCGATACTGACATTGAGCTTCGCTGCCGAACGGCTGACGATCTCGGCAAGCTCTGCAACGGAATAGAAGTCCAAACGCTGCACGATGCCGAAGCGATCCCGCAGCGGTGAAGTCAGAAGCCCCGCACGCGTGGTCGCGCCAACCAGCGTAAACGGTTTCAGATCGAGCTTCAGCGATCGCGCTGCCGGCCCTTCGCCAACCACGATATCGAGCTGAAAGTCTTCCATGGCCGGGTAGAGAATTTCCTCCACCACCGGGCTTAGTCGGTGAATCTCATCCACGAAAAGGACGTCGCCTTCCTCGAGGTTGGTGAGCATCGCGGCGAGATCACCCGGCCTTTCAAGCACCGGCCCGGACGTGGACTTGATCGTCGCGCGCATCTCGCTGGCAATGATGTTGGCAAGCGTCGTTTTGCCCAGCCCAGGGGGGCCGAAGATGAGCGTGTGATCCAGCGCTTCCCGTCGACCCTGCGCTGCCGCAAGGAAAATCGACATCTGCTCTTTGACAGCGGTCTGGCCGATGTACTCATCGAGCCGGGTCGGGCGCAGCGCGTGATCAAACACGTTCTCGGGCCCTTGTGCGTGCGCGGTCACCAGCCGATCCTGTTCTATGCTCATGATCTTAGGCTCATGATCTTAGGCTCGTGATCTTAGGTTCATGATGCGGCGCTCTGCGCCAACCCTTTGAGGGCAGCGCGAACGATATCCTCTGCATCGTTCAGACCTTTCGGCACACCGGCAAGCACCCGCTCCGCCTCATGCGGCTTATAGCCGAGGCTGATCAATGCCTGCAGCGCTTCGGACATCGCGGCCGCGCCGGCGCCGCCAGCGGCTCCGGACAATGGCGTGACGATGGCGATGTGCGACAACTTGTCTTTGAGCTCGATGATGAGCCGCTCCGCAGTTCGTTTCCCTACGCCCGGCACCTTGGTGAGACGGGCAACCTCGTTGCGCTCCACGGCCGCCGCCAGGTCCGACAGAGACAGGCTCGACAGCACTGCCAGCGCCAGCTTCGGGCCGACACCATTCAGCTTGATCAGTGTGCGAAAAAGATCCCGCTCGTCGCGGTTGGCAAACCCGAACAGCGACTGAGCATCTTCACGAACCACATGATGGGTATAGAGCGTGCAGGGCTTGCCAACGCCGCCCAGTGCCGCCAACGCACCACTGGTCAACTCGACCTCGTAACCCGGACCGCCCACGTCGACGAGCGCCAGGGTGCCCACCACTTCGATGAGCGTTCCGTGTATGCGACCGATCATAGGCCGAGAGTATTGACGTGACAGATGGCAATCGCAAGGGCATCGGCGGCGTCTTCCTGCGGCGTACCCTGCAGAGAGAGCAACGTGCACACCATGTGCTGCACCTGTTCCTTGCTCGCTCGCCCGGTGCCCACCACCGCCTGTTTGACACGCCGGGCAGCGTATTCGTGTACCGCCAGATCACCCGCAACGCTCGCCGCTATGGCAACCCCGCGCGCCTGGCCGAGCTTGATCGCAGACGCCGGGTTACGTGCGAGAAACACCTCCTCCACCGCCGCATCCCGCGGCCCGTAGGTGCTGATGACTTCCGTCAACCCTCTGTAAATTTCCGCGAGCCTCGGCGCCATGTCACCGGGCGCTGTGCGCACGCATCCGCTGCCTATATAGCGGATGCGCCCGCGCTCTGCCTCGACGACCCCGTAGCCCGTGACGCGCGTGCCTGGATCTATGCCCAACACGCGAACGGCGCTCATCCGCCTTCCAGCGCCTCGTCGTCAAACTCGCCGTTGGAGTACACATTCTGCACGTCATCCAACTCTTCCAGCGCGTCGATCAGACGCAGCACCTTGGCTGAAGTGTCGGCGTCGCACTGCACAGTGGTGGAGGGGACCATGTCGACTTCGGAGTGGTCAGGTTCGAGGCTGGCGTTGCGCAGGCCCTCCACCACGTCCGACAGATATTCCCACGGCGTCACCACGGAGATAGAACCGTCCGAGTCGGTTTCGATGTCCTCCGCACCAGCCTCCAGCGCCACTTCCATGATCTGTTCTTCGTCGGCACCAGGCGCGAAGTTGATGATGCCCTGCCGGGAGAATAGATAAGCCACCGAGCCGTCCGTGCCCAGGTTGCCGCCATACTTGTTGAACGCGTGGCGAACCTCCGCCACCGTGCGGTTGCGGTTGTCGGTCATGACCTCGACCAGGATGGCTACGCCGCCAGAGCCGTAGCCTTCATAGGTAAGTTCCTCTACGTTGGCGCCTTCCAGACCGCCCGCACCGCGCTGAATGGCGCGGTCGATGGTGTCTTTGGGCATGTTAGCGCCGAGGGCGTTGTCTACTGCGGTACGCAGTCGCGGGTTGTCGGCAATCTCGCCGCCACCCAGGCGGGCAGCGACCGTGACCTCACGAATAATCTTCGTCCACAGTTTCCCCCGCTTGGCATCCTGTTTGGCCTTGCGGTGTTTGATGTTCGCCCATTTACTGTGACCAGCCATGGATCAATGTCCTGCCTGCTACTCTTCTCGACGGATGCGCAAATGTAACTCGCGAAGCTGGTGCTCATCTACTTCGCTCGGCGCTGACATCATCAGGTCGGCCGCGGTTTGCGTCTTGGGAAAGGCGATGACATCGCGGATGGCCGCGGTGCCGGTCATGAGCATGACCAGACGGTCGAGCCCGAGTGCAATACCGCCGTGCGGCGGGCAACCGTACTTCAACGCATCCAGCAGAAAGCCAAACTTGGTCTGTGCTTCCTGCCCCATGTTCATTGCTTCAAAGATCGCCGACTGCATCTCGGCGTCGTGCACACGCAGGCTGCCACCGCCCAGCTCGTAACCGTTGAGCACCACGTCGTATGCATCAGCCCGCGCTTCTTTCGGATTGGCAAGAAGCGCTTCGGGCGTGCCCACAGGACGGGTGAACGGATGGTGTTCAGCAGCCAGGCCACCCTCGCGCGTTTCCGAGAACATCGGCCAGTCCACTACCCAGCATGGAGCCCATCGATCTTCGGTCAGCCCGAGCGCGCGGCCGAGTTCTATCCGCAACGCGCCCATGGAATCGTTTACCACACTCGCCTTGTCAGCACCGAAAAAGACGACATCGCCGTCCTCGGCTCCCACCCGCTCCAACACCTGCAGCGCAACCGCGTCGGGAAGAAACTTCAGGATCGGAGACTGCAACCCACTGATCCCGTCAGCCAGTGCGTTTACCTTTATATAAGCAAGACCTTTCGCGCCGTAGCGACCAACGAAGTCGGCATAGTCGTCAATGACTTTGCGCGACAGGGACGCGCCGCCCGGCGCGCGGAG
>JAUILW010000404.1 GCA_030432795.1 Gammaproteobacteria bacterium | reverse complement strand
CTGGCTGTCACCACGCGCAAATAGCGGTGCTTTTTCGAGGTGCTCCGCATAGAAGCCGCCTTTGAGCCCGGCATCCGTGACCATGTTGTGCAGATAGGCACAAGGTTCCAGCCGAATACGCCCATCGTGCGCGGCCTCGTTGAAATCGCTGATGAGCGCGGCGTAGGTCCACGCCTGGTAGGATGGATGCAGCACTTCCCTTACGGCGCCCCCTAGGAAGGTCGTAACCACCGCGTCCTTGTCAGTCGGAAGCGCATCGGACCACTGCTTGAGTTCGACAATTACCGCGGTGTCCCGGTCCTGCGCATCACGCCCGGTCAGCAGGAAATCAATGCGCTTGGAGGACTGGGGAATAGTGAACTCAATCGCAACGCCAGCGTCAGCGGGAATGGCGGCACTCTGCAGTGCGTTGTTCATGTACTGCATGGAGTGTTTCCAGGACTCCACTTCAGCCTTGCTCGTTGATGCGCCAGTCTTCAGTTGGTAGGCCGCAAGAATGCGTTGCTCGATGGCGTTGGAGAACACATCTTCCGTGAACTCCCCGCGCAGCGCTTCGTAGACGATCACTGCGTGGCTAGTTCCGAGTGGGGTCGTACTTGCGTGCACTGCCCCGCACCAGTTCCGCGGGATACTTGCGCGCGTTGTGCTCGAGCTTGCTGCTCACCGCATCGGCGATATCGACATCCAGCACATCCGCCAGACGCGCCAAGTAGATCTGCACGTCGGCAATCTCCTGGGCCACGTGCGCTCGCTGCTCATCGGAAAGCTCGGATGATTGCTGCTCCGTAAGCCACTGGAAGATCTCCAGAAGCTCCGCAGCTTCCACCGACAGCGCCATGGCCAGGTTCTTCGGCGCGTGAAACTGCTCCCAGTCACGCTCCCGGGCGAACACCCGGAGCTTCGCCTGCAACGCATCGATGTCCACGACCGGTCGGCTAGTTCCTATCGAACGTGATGTACAACTGCGGCACGTTGCGCAGAATGAAGCTCGGCTCGGCCACCGGCGGCGGGTGCGCTTCGGAAAGGCGGATGTTGCGCATACGCTCAAGCAACGCCGGGAAGCCCAGATTGAGTTCCTGCCGCGCCAGAGGCGCGCCGATGCAGTGGTGGATGCCCGAGCCGAAGGCGAGCTGCATGCCGGCTTTCGGCCGGTGCAGGTCGACGACATCCGGGTCGGGAAACTGGCGCTCGTCTCGATTGGCGGCACCGTAGCGCAGCATGACCATCTGACCGGCCTTTATCGGGTAACCGCCGAGTTCCGTGTCTTTCGTGACGAGCCTCGGCAGGCCCTGCACGGGAGACTCGTAGCGCAGCACCTCTTCGACGAAGGTGCGGGTGAGGTCCGGGTTGGCGCGCAGCGTTTCCTGCAGCTGCGGATTTTCGCACAGCGCCAGCATGCCCCATCCGAAGGTGCTGGTCGTGGTTTCGTGCCCCGCCACCAGAAACTGGTTGAGGATGGAAATCATCTCGCCGTGGGTGAGCGGCCGGTCGTCCGGTTGCAGAGTGCTGGTTGCAAGGATGCTGATCATGTCGTCCTGCGGGTCCTGGCGCCGCGCTTCGATAACCCGAATGAGCAGCTCCTGCAGATCGAGCTGTACCTGGGCGCGCCGCAGCATCTCTTGCGGTGGCAGCGGGCTCATGCGCAACGCCGCGGCCGATACGGTGGCAGCCTCGTCGAAGAACTCGCGATCCTCCTTCGGGATGCCGAGCCTGTCGCCGATGATCTCCAGCGGCACAGGCCCTGCGAAACCCTCCATGAAGTCGACGGCGCCATCTGGGGAGAGCGCACTGACAAAAGCATCTGCCGTGCGCTCCACGACCTCACGCACCTGGTCTTCGGCTTTCTTCACCTGGCTGCCGGTGAACAGCGCACTCACCAGCGAGCGGTACTTCGTGTGATCCGGCTCGTCCAGGGTCAGCATCGTCGGCGGCACTTCCACCATACGCCGGGCGATGTCGTCGATCTGCGTACGCACATCCGCGGGTACCATCGCCAGACCCGCCTCACGGGTGGTATTCATGAACGCGTCGAATCGGCTCGAGTAGGTGGACGTGTCTTTCAACGCCTCGCGGACCAGGTCGTAGCGGGTGACGTAGTGGAGATTCATCTCCGGCATGAAGTACACCGGCGCCTCATCGCGCAGCGTCTTGTAAGCCGCATAGGGATCGAGCAACGTTTCCACGTCGAAAACGTTGATGTTTTGCGCCTCAGACATATACCCTCCTGTCAGTCGCTACCCCGCCAGCAAGCGGAGATGACGTCTACTTACGCGACCAGCGCCCTGCGGTGAAGACGTAGCCGCCGCTGGACGTCCGCTCGATGGCTTTTCGGCCCGCCAGCACCTCCACGTCGGTGCGACCTATACCGTTCTTGGCCGCGATGCGCTCGTACTCGGCGCGGCGTTTGTCGTTGACATCGTTGACAAGCGCCACCACGTCAGCGCCGGGGGCGGCGACGACAAAACCGAGGTAGCCGTCCTCACGCTCGCCGATGAGGCCTTGCGCCTTGGCAGAATCCAGATCCGCCGCCCATGCGGAAAGCGCAAATAGGAATGCAAACCCTGCCAGGATCACTCGAAAATTCTTCATAACCACCTCAGAACAGGTCGCTGTCTTCGCTGAAAATATCATCCAGCTCTTTGTCCACCTTCACCAGTATACGGTGTTCGATGTTGACATTGAGATTGATGGTGATGGGCTCGTCCGTAGCCACTTTTACCGTGGGCGTGCAGGCGCCCAACGCCAGGACGGCCGATAGGATCAGTGCCGTGCGTGTCATTGCTTTCCTCGCTGATTGAATTTCCTGTCCACCTGTCGTTCCACGCTCCGGGTGACCTCGTCCTGCAGGCGCAGGCTTTTGAGAAGCACCGGCACATTCTCGCTGATGTTCAGGTTGTAGTGAATGGCGCGTCCGGCTTCGATTGCAGGGTTAGCACCCTCAAGCCGTACGCTCGCCTTGAAGTCTCCGTTTTCCGCGTAGTCGATGCCGGCACGCAGCACGCTGTAGCGGAAGTCCTCCAGCGCACGCAGCACGATGTCGAGCCCTGGCTGCGCGATGGAGCGGGCAAGCGCCTCGTCGAGCTGGATCGTGCCGCCGACTGGCGAGGCAGCCACCGCGCCGCCGCTCACCGACACGCCGGTCTCAGTGATGGCGACCGGAATGGTGCCCGACAGCCGGCCAGTAGCCTTGATGTCTTCACCTTCCAGGGCCACTACCTCAGCCAGATCTAGATCGTCGAGAACCACATTGAAGGCGCTACGGCCGCTATCCACATCGTAACGAAGCGGCTCGCGCACAGTGAAAGATCCACCCAGAGTCCTGCCCTGCAACGCTTCCACGATAACCTGCGCTTCAGACAGCTCCCCGCTGAACGTGATATCGCGCAGCACCACGCCTACGTCCACCGTCGCAATCCGTGCTTCGGGCAGCACTGCACGCCATGTGTCGTCGTCGCCGCGAACTTCATACCGTGCACCGAGCCCTTCGATCGTAAGATCGTCATACTGTGCGGCGCCGTCCGTTAACGCCCCCTGAACGGTGTAGCGGGTGCGTTCACCGAGCGCTGCCTGCAGCGAGCCAGCCAATCGGCCCCTGGTGAGATCGTAGACCTCTTTCCACCCGAGCCAGCGCGCCAGCAGCGGTTCTGTGACATCGAGCGTGTA
>JAUILW010000403.1 GCA_030432795.1 Gammaproteobacteria bacterium | reverse complement strand
CCTCGACAACGAGGTCGTAGAAGTGTTGAGGCTTCAAACGCGGCAGCATGGCCATCTGCGCCCGCGACTCCACCTGGAAGACACCGACGCTGTCGCCCCGCTGCAGCATCTCGTAGGTCTGCCGGTCTTCCGCGGGGATACGGCTCACGGTCAGCTCGGTGCCACGGTGCGCGTTGACCGCGTCTAAGCATTTGCGGATGGCGGTGAGCATGCCGAGGCCGAGTACATCCACCTTGAGCAGGCCAAGGGATTCCAGGTCGTCCTTGTCCCACTGGATGACCGTGCGATCTTCCATGGCGGCGTTTTCCACCGGCACGAGCTGCGACAGCGGCCCCTGCGAAATGACAAACCCACCCACGTGCTGCGACAGGTGGCGCGGGAAGCCGAGGACGTCGTTGACGAAACGCACGAACAAGCGCACGAGGCGGCTGTCCGGATCGAGGCCAGCGCTTCTCAAGCGCTCGGCGAGCACGTCGGGTTTGTCCCACCACGACAGCGATTTGGCGAGCAGATCCAGCAGATCTGCATCCATGCCCAGCGCCTTGCCTACATCGCGTATGGCGCTCTTCGGCCGGTAGGTAATGAGTGTTGCAGCGAGCGCCGCGCGGTCGCGGCCGTAGCGTTTGTAGATGTACTGAATGACTTCTTCGCGCCGCTCGTGCTCGAAATCCACGTCGATGTCAGGCGGTTCGTTGCGCTCTTTGGAGACGAAGCGTTCGAACAACAGATGCATGCGCGAGGGATCCACCTCGGTAACATGCAGGCAGTAGCACACGGCGGAGTTGGCGGCGGACCCGCGACCCTGACACAGAATGCCCTGGCTGCGGGCGAACTGCACGATGTCCTGCACGGTGAGAAAGTAGAACTCGTAGCCAAGCTCGCGGACGAGCTCGAGCTCCCGTTCGATGAGCGCGCGGGTGTCATCCGGCAAGCCCTGCGGCCAGCGCTCGGCAGCGCCGGCAAAGGTCAGTTGGCGCAGGTATTCCTGCGGGCTGAGGTGCGGCGGCACGAGTTCCTGCGGGTATTCGTAACGCAGCTCATCGAGGCTGAAGCGGCAGCGCCCGGCGATGTGTGCCGTTTCGGCAAGCATCTCCGGCGGGTAGATGGTTGCGAGCTCGCGCACGGTCTTCAGCGTGCGTTCGGCATTGGCGAAGCCGGCACTGCCGAGCTCGGCGACGGTGCACTTGTGGCGTACGGCGGTGAGCACGTCCTGCAGCGGCTGGCGGGCCGGCACATGGGTATGTACATCGTTGCTCGCCAGCACCGGCAGGTAGAGGCGTGATGACAGGGTGAGCACGGTGGCAGTGCGGTGCAGGTCTTCGTCGCTGCGAAAGAGTTCGAGCGCCAGCCACAGGCGCGGCTGCTCGATCTCCGGGTTGATCTTCAGGGTCTCTAGCAATTTATGGCCCTGTTGTATCAACGCTTCGATGTCGAAACGCTGCTGCAGCTGCTGTGCTGCTTTTAAGGGTGCCTCGCTCATGCGTACCTCCTGGGTGGCGCAGGCCGCACCCGCAGGCCAGATAAACAGACAATCCGCGAGCCCCCAGCGGAAGTCCTCCATGGTGACGCGGTAGGTGCCTTTCGGTGCGCGCCTGCGCAGCTTGGTGATCAGCGCTGACAGCTGTCCGTATGCAGCCCGGTCCGGTGCCAGTACGATGAGTTTGACGCCTTCCTCGAGCTGGAACTCGCTGCCGATGATGAGCTGGATGCGATGCTCTTTTGCCGCCATGTGTGCTTTGGCAAGACCTGCAAAGGAGCACTCATCGGTGATGGCGATGGCCTGATAGCCGAGCGCTGCGGCCGTGGCCACCATTTCTTCCGGGTGCGAAGCGCCGCGCAGGAAGCTGTAGTTGGTGAGGCAGTGCAGCTCCGCGAAAGGCGGTAGATCGGTGAGGCGGGGCGTGGGGTGTTGCGCGGCCACGTTGCGTTCAGGCGAAGTAGCCATGCAGATACCACGCGGCCGGCGGCTCGCGGTAGGCCCAGCAACGGGCGCCACTTTTGTGCTCGGCAATGTAGTAGTCGCGGTTTACCGCCTCTGCCCACCAGTTGCTCTGCACGCGCTCCGGCCCTTCCAGCAGGCGCAGGTCTTCGAGCGCAACTGGTCGCGGCGACGCAAACAACCAGAGTGGCCGGCGCAATGGCGGTGGGCCCACGGCAACGGACGCAGCAGGTGCCGTGCTGCCGGTGCGGTGTATGCCCCATGCCCGCTCAGGGGCATGTTGATCCAGGCTGTGCAGATGCGTGCAGGCGGCGATGCCGAGGCGGGCTGTTAGCTGATCCACAAAGCCTGCAAGCTCGGCGGGCTCTGCGTGTGGTTGCGCATGTCGGTCGGCCAATCCTCCGGAAAGCCCCACGTTTCCGAGACCATGACGAAACAGCGTGAGACTCTGATTGACCCATGGTTCGAGGCGGCGGGCTTCCAGGCCGATGCCGAGCACGTCTTCCGGTAATGCTACCCGGGCAAGCTGCAGACGGCTGATGTCGGCGAACGCGCGTGCACTCTGCTGCGCCTTGCTGAGGCGCACGGGCAAGCGCACGGTGGCGTCTGGATGGTGACTCAGAAAGCGCCACACGAGCACCGCAGCGCCGAGCTGCTGCCCCGTGAGCCATTGCGCAAGCTCATCCAGCAGCCGCTGCATGGGCTGCTCCAGCGCTTCTTTGCAGCGCAGCGGTTCGAGCAGGTGCAGGCACTCGCTGAAGTGCGCTGGCGGCACGATGCTGCTGCGTGGGTCCGGTGCGGTGCCCTGCAGGCGTTCAAGAAAACCCAGCAGCGCGCGGCCGAAGCGTTGGCCCAGCTCCCGACTCGGCAGGTGCAACACCTGACCGAGCGTGTGTAACCCCATGTTGGCAAAGCGCTCCAGATGCTTCGTTTCGAGCGCAAGGCTTGCCAGTGGCACGGATTGCAGCGACCGGCTGCCGGAGCGGGCGAGCGCCAGGGCGGCGCTGGGTGTGGCGGCGGTGCGTGCGCAGGCGCGATGGCCGAGCTGTTCGCACAGCGTTACGGCAGCCTGCTCGAGCGCGGCGAAGCTGCCGAACAGGCGCAGGCTTCTGCCGATCTCGAGCACGATCGCGTCCGGCGGCTCCAGGCTGACTTCGCCGCTGAGGCGGTACAGCAGCCCGGCGAGAAAGCGCAGGCGTGCGGCTTCGTGGTCTGCGTCGGCGTGCAGGTGCTCGAGGGGCGTACCCGTAGCCGCCAGACTGTGGGCGGTGGCCAGCGTGCTGCCGGGCTGCACGCCGAGATTGGCTGCCGCAGCGTTGCGCTGGCATATGCGGTTGTCACGCACCAGCACGCGCGGCACGTCCTGTGTTGGCAGCAGGCCGGCCTGGCGTTCGGCAACCTCCAGGCCGAAGCAGGGAAAGTGCAGGGCCAGCCAGAGCATCAGTGCACCCGTTTCTGCGGCAGTTCACTGACTTCCGGCAGAGGCCAGAGCGGTAGCTGGCCCGTAGCCTGCTGCTGTCGCTCGCTGCGCCAGATCGACAGCTGAGCCTGTACGGACTCAGGAGAGGGGCGTGCTACCTGCGGTTGCAGCTCCACCTGCAGGTCGGGTACTGCCCAGCCGCCGCGCCGTTTGGCGATGTGTACGGCGAGCTTGTGAGCATGCCGTTCGTAGCGATCCAGAGGTGGTGCCTGCAGGTGCAGCCGCAGCGGCGCCATGGAGGCTTTTCC
>JAUILW010000402.1 GCA_030432795.1 Gammaproteobacteria bacterium | reverse complement strand
TGGCAGCGGTAATCGCGCAGCTCGAAGTCGTCGATGGTGAAGGCGAAAAGATCTTTCACCGCTGGATTGAGGTGCATGGTGGGTAGTGGCATGGGCATTCGGTCGAGCTGTTTGTCTGCCTGCTCGACGTGGTTGGCATACAGGTGCGCATCGCCAAAGGTATGCACGAAATCCCCCGGCTCGAGATCGCATACCTGCGCCAGCATCATGGTGAGCAGCGCGTACGAGGCGATGTTGAACGGCACGCCCAGGAATATGTCGGCACTGCGCTGGTACAGCTGGCATGAGAGCTTGCCGTCTGCCACATAGAACTGAAACATCGTATGGCAGGGCGGTAACGCCATGTCGTCTACCTGTGCCACGTTCCAGGCGCTGATGATGTGGCGGCGCGAATACGGGTTGGTGCGAATGGCGTCCACCAGCTTGCTCATCTGATCGATGGTGACGTCGTCGCCGGCAGCCCAGCTACGCCACTGGGCGCCATACACCGGGCCGAGATCACCATTTTCATCCGCCCACTCGTCCCAGATGTGCACGTCGTGCTGCAGCAGGTAATCGATGTTGGTGTTGCCGGAAAGAAACCACAGAAGCTCATGAATGATGCCGCGCAGGAACATCTTCTTCGTGGTCACCAGCGGAAATCCCTCCGAAAGATCGAAGCGCATCTGCCGGCCGAATACCGAGTACGTGCCAGTGCCGGTGCGATCCCCCCGATAGACACCGTTGTTGCGCACGTCGCGCATGAGATCCAGATATTGCTTCATCGTCGGAGCCAGAAACGAAACGTTGCAAGGATACCAATGTCGCAGCGCTTTGGCGTAGCCTGTCGGCAAAAAGCGAGGCCACGCGGATGATCGACCTGAACCACCACTTCGACTGCACGGCAGAAACCCTCTGGGCCATCGTCGGCGATCCAGCGCGCAGCGACTGGGTACCTGGCGTCGAGGCGCTCACCATGGACGATGACGTGCGCCGCATGCAGATGGCCGGTGCCGGGGTGGTAGCGGAACGGATCACACGCCGCGACGATGCCGCCCGCAGGCTCGAGTATCAGGTGATCGAGTCCAACCCGCCGCTGGCCCGGCACCGCGCGAGCATCACCGTCAGCGCGCACGACAAAGGTGCCAGCATGCGCTGGACCACCGAGGTGGAGCCCGTGGCGGTAGAGCGATTCATCCTGGCCAGCATGACGCAGTGCATCGCCCGCCTGGAGGAACTCACGAGTGGTATCAAGCCCGGCTGAAACGTCCTGAACGGGCAAGGACGATCAGCGCGACGCCGGCCAGCGCCACCGGCACCGATAGCAGCTGCCCCATTGTGAATGTGCCGCCGATGAAGCCGATGTGCGCATCCGGCAGCCGGAAGAACTCGGTGATGAAGCGCAACACGCCGTAGCCGAGCAGGAAAGTGCCGGATATGACACCCGCCTTTTGTGGGCGGGCAGCCACCAGCCAGACGATGACAAACAGCACGATGCCCTCCGCAAACGCCTGGTACAGCGGTGATGGGTGCCGCGTTACCGCCTCGTACTGCTCCGTGCAGGTCATGGTGATGGCGCGGATGGCGTCCGCGCCGCAGGGGTAGTGCATGCCGAACACCGAGTCCGTCACTCGGCCCGGCAACTCCGTGTTAGCAAAGTTGCCCAGACGGCCGAAGCCGAGGCCGGTGGGGGTGAGCGTGGCGACAAAGTCTGCAACGGACCAGAACGGACGGTTGGTGCGGCGGCCGAACCACCACAGCGCGACGATGGCGCCGATGAAGCCGCCATGGATAGACATGCCACCTTCCCAGATCCTCAGCAGGTACAGGGGGTCACCGATGAAGCGGTCGAAGTTGTAGAAGAGCACGCTACCGATACGCCCACCCAGCACCCCGCCAATGGCACCGTAGAAGACGAGATCCGACACGTCGTTCTCGGTGAAGTCGCGAAATCGCGTCTTGATCTGGCGCAAACCCAGGTAATAGGCCAGCGCAAATCCGGCCAGATACGACAATCCGTACCATCGAACGGCAAGCGGGCCGAGCGAAAAGATGACCGGATCGATGATTGGGTAATTCACGAACCTCTCCCGACTTCGTAGACTGCGCGGATGTGCCTTATTCTGTTCGCCGTACGCCCAACAGCCGAGCTGCCTCTGGTGGTCGCCGCCAACCGTGACGAATTCTACGCACGGCCAGCGCTTCCCGCACACTACTGGGAGGATCATCCAAAGGTACTGGCAGGGCGCGACCTGGAAGCCTCCGGCACCTGGCTGGGCGTAACGCGCCAAGGCCGCTTTGCGGCGGTCACCAATTTTGCCGAGCCGGGGGACGATGCGCCGCTGTCCAGAGGCGCGCTCACAGCGGACTTTCTGACCAGCGACGTATCGGCAAGCGCCTATGCCCACCACCTGGAAGGGCCCCGCTACCGAGGCTTCAACCTGCTGCTGTGGGACGGTGCCGAGATGGTCTATACCTCCAACAAAGCACCGACCCGAACCCTGGGGCCCGGCTACTATGGCCTCAGCAACGCCGAGCTCGGTGCCTCCTGGCCGAAGGCAATGCATGGCAAGGCGGCCCTGCAGGAGCAGGTGCAGCGGGGTGTATCGAGCAACGCTCTGATCGACATGCTGCGCAACGAGCACGTCGCTCCCGACAACGAGCTACCCGATCGCGGCCGCCCGATCGAACTTGAACGACGTATCGCACCATGTTTCATTCGCGGCGACGAGTATGGCACCCGCGCCAGCACGGCGGTCATCTTCAACAGCGAAAACGCCGCTTTCTCCGAGCAACTCTACGGCCCGCAGGGCGCGCCGAACGGGCGACAGGATCTGACCTTCGAGTTCAGCGGCAACGTGCGTTCATCGCATCAACCTCTGAGCTGACCGCGTGGTAATCTGCCAACTATGGATACCAGCCTCATCAATCAAACGGCGCTGATCACTGGCGCATCCCTCGGCATCGGCCGCGCTATTGCCGCGAGCTTCTATCAGGCCGGGGCGCGGGTTGCAGTGGTCGCTCGCCGGCAAGGGCCGCTGGACGAAGCAGCCGCAGAGATCCGCGCGCTGGAGGCACCCGCTGGGGCGCGCGTTGAGACCTATGCTGCGGATGTGTCGAACGCAGCGGAATTGGCGACTTTGCACGCCGCGGTCGTCGCCGACCTCGGCAACATCGACATTCTGGTCAACAACGCCGGCCACGCATCCGCCAAACCATTCGCGACGATCACCGACGAGGACTGGCAGGTAGACATCGACCTGAAGCTGATGGCAGCGGTGCGCCTGGCGCGCCTGGTCTGGCCGTCCATGGAGAAAAATCGCCACGGCCGCATCATCAACGTGCTGAACACATTCGCCAAAACTCCGGAAGGCCGTTCGGCTCCTACGTCGGTGACCCGTGCGGCCGGCATGGCCCTCACAAAAGTGCTCGCCAACGAGGGTGCTGCGCACAACATACTGGTGAACGCCATGCTCATCGGCCTGATCAAGAGCGATCAGATCCGCCGCCAGCATGCCGCCTCGGGCGGCGCGGAAAGCCTGGAGGCGTTTCAGGAAAAAATCGGCAAACGCCTGCCGATGGGCCGCATGGGCGAAGCCGAAGAGGCCGCAAATCTGGCGCTGTTTCTGGCGGCAGGAGCTTCGAGCTACATCACAGGCTGCGCCATCAACATGGACGGCGGCATGAGCCGCG
>JAUILW010000401.1 GCA_030432795.1 Gammaproteobacteria bacterium | reverse complement strand
GATAGGGGTAGTCCACCGGCAGCGCCGCCATGCCGCGATCGCCATCCACGCGCAACAGCCAACGTGCGCAGGGGGCATCGCAGCGCCAGCCCACGGCCGCGAGTTGCGGATCGATGTCCGCCGTACCTGGCAGCCGCGCCAGCCCCTGCGCATCCGTGACGTAGGTGCGCGCTGTGTCCGGCACCGCTGCGATGGTATCCAGCGTTCCACGGAATAACGACACCTGCGCGCCCGCTACCGCCTCACCGCTGGCAAGATCGGTCACCCAGGCCAGCGAGCGGAAGTGACCAAGCTTCAGATGTACCTGATAAGGGGTGATCTGCGCCGTGAAGCGCCGTTCATACTCCGCAAGACCGAGATCCGGGACGCTGCCAATCTCACCGGCGACGATGCCGGAGCCGTTCACCATGCTGCGTACGCCCAAAGGTAGCGACAGATCCTGCTCCGGCGCGTCGGGCACCTTCACCTCATGGGTCTGGCGCTCGCGTACACCGCCCGCATCCACCGACCGATACCGCGCCGTGACCTGCTCGACGTTGCGTACGTGCACGGGCAGCTCGCTGTCCACACCGGCTTCGAGCACGGCCTGGGTATGCGGTAGCGCAACCAGTGGACGCCGCGAGCCGGTTTGCAGGACAGCCTCGCCCGGCAGCTCGAGCAATCGACCGAACGCATCCTCCACCTTGGCGTCCAGGCGGACGCGGTAGCTTGCGTTCGGCTCGAGCTGGCCGTACCAACGCACGGCATAGAGCTGCCCGTCGGTGTGCGCCATCTGCAACAGCGGTGGCTCCCCCTGCCAACGGGACGCAGGCAGCCTGGGCTCGACCTGGAGCGCCGCTACCGTCGGCGCAACGGGCACCGGTGCGGTGAACAGCAACGCCATGCCGGCATCCGGGTCGCAGGGCACTGATTGCGATTGGCCGGCGGCGACACGGATCTCGCCTTCGACGTTGTAGCAACCGAGACCGAAAAAGCGCAACGACGGGTGCGTGTGCAGCGCAAGCGCACTCTCGTGGGCCAGACCGGGCAGCGGACCGAGCACCGTTCGCAGGCCGGCGGTGAAGTGCAGCCGCACCGCCTGATCCTGCTTCAACGCCTGCACCGGCGTGGCAACCCAGGTCGTGCGTGCTTCAACGCCATCCACCATCAGCGCCTGCTGCCAATCGTGTTCCCATGCCTCGACCGCAGCCTGCGTATCCGAGAAGCGCAGTACCCGTGTAACCGCCTCTGCAGCCACCGGCTGATTGAAGGTGAGCCGCACCACCGGCAGGCCGAGCCCAGCCCAGCGCTCGAAGAACGCGTACTGAAGCTGTGGTCGTGTCGTCGCGAAGCGGGCGACGTAGCCGCGGCGGGTAGTGGCGCCTTCCAGGCCAGGGAAACCCCGCTCCACACGCACGCTGTAGCGCGTGGCCGGGCGCATGGCGCCAGCCTCGTCGAGCTGACAGGCGAGCGTGCGCAGATCAAGCCATCGCCACTGACAGTCGAGTGCCGGCTCCACGCGCAGGTGCGCCAACTGCTCGTCGCTCGCCTGCATGGCCCCCAGCGGTGACGCGTCTTCATCGAATTCCAGCACGATCTGATGACCGGCCGGGACCTCGTCACCTTCCGGTGTGACGCGCACCACTTCGAGCGCAAGCGCGGGCAGCGCCAGCATGCAGATACTCAGGGCAAACCAGATACGCATACGTGTTATGACAGCCACTCGCGGGTTCACTACCATAGCCTGAGAGTATTTTGACAAAAGCGGAGGAATCATGGAGCTAGGCGGAAAGGTCGCGGTGATTACAGGGGGCAGCGGCGGTATCGGCCAGGCCATGGCCCACGCGTTTCTCCAGGAAGGTGCGCGCGCCATCGTGCTTGCCGATCTCGATGAGGCGGCGGTGCAGGCAGCTGCACAAGCCATCGGTTGTGAAGGTGTCGCGTGCGATGTGACAAAGGAATCGGATGTTCAGCGGCTCGTGAATGACACCATCGCCCGCCACGGCCAGATCGATCTCTTCTGCTCCAATGCCGGCGCCGGCGGCCAGGGCGTGCTTACCGACGCGGCCAACGAGGTATGGCAGAAACAGTGGGAGCTGCATGTCTTATCTCATCTGTACGCTGCCCGCGCGGTGCTGCCGTCGATGATCGAACGCGGCGACGGCTACCTGCTCAACACCGCCTCCGCCGCCGGTCTGCTGGCGGCGCTGGGCTCCGGCCCGTACACCGTGAGCAAAGCCGCAGCGGTGAAGCTCGCGGAATTTCTCGCCATCACCCACGGCGACGACGGCATCAAGGTGAGCGTGCTGTGCCCGCAGGGCGTGAACACCGCCATGGCGCCGCGCAGTCTGGGTGACGGCCAGACCGACGGCATCATCGAGCCTGAGCAGCTTGCGCAGACTGTCGTGGAAACCCTGCGGGAGGAGCGCTTCTACGTGCTGCCGCACCCGGAGGTAGGCGAGTACGTGCGCCGCAAGGGCGACGATGTGGATCGCTGGCTGCACGGCATGCGCCGGCTGCGCCGCGCGGCGCAGGAAGGCTGAGCTGCCCGCCGCATTCCTGCTGCCGGTCACAAGCTACGCCACGTGGGCGCTGGGGGCCTGGACCCTCGGCGCCTGGCTGCTCCTGAAGCTGCTGGCTGCCTACTATGCGATCTCCGATACCCTGGGTTTCTTCGCGCTGAGCTTCCTGCTGATCACGTGGTACCCGTTGTATGGCGCGCTATCATTGGCCGCGCGGGCGCTATACGCCCACGTCGCCGCCGGTGTCGGCGAGGAGCCGTTGCCAAGGTTCTCGCTGAATCCGCTGAACGAACCCTACGCTGCGCTCAGCGCCGCCCTCTTTGCCGCGGCAGTCTGGTCCTGGTCCGGCACTGAGCCTGCCACGTTCATTCTGCTCGCCACCCTCGTCCTGCCGCTGGCAACGGCCTCCGTTCTCGTCCACGACGGGTTCGCAGGACTGCAACCCCAGGCCATGCTGCAGACGTTGACCGGGCTCGGCGCATGGCTCGTGCCATGCTGCGCACTCCTCGGCGCCGCTTTCTGGCTGCTGGCCCACACCATGCACCAGTGGCACGGCCTCCCGGCCGTCTTTGCTTCCGGCTATGGGATTTTGCTGGCCCACGCGCTTGTGGGTGTGATCGTCTTCAGATGCAGGCATCGCCTGCCGGTTCACACGCTTGACAGCCCCGAGCAGGCGGCGGACGCCGAACACCGGGAGCGTCAACGCACATTGAACACGCTGTTCATGGATCTGCACCGGCTGTGCAACGCCGACCGCCAGCGCGAAGCTATCGACCATCTGGAAGCCTTTGCGCAACAGGACCACGCCACCTGGGACCCACTCATCCGGGAACGCATGCAACGATTCCACCACCAGCCTCTGCGATTGGAGTTTGCGGTGCGCTATCTCAACGGACTGGCAGCGCTGGGCAAACCTCTGCGCGGCTGGGCGCTGCTGCTGGAGTGCATAGCGGAAGATCCGGCCTTCCGGCCCAATTCCGACGCCACCATGTATGCCCTGCTGATGGCGGCTGAACAGCGCGATGTGCTGCAACTGCTACCGCTACTGGATGAGTTCGCGGAAACCTACGCCGGCAGTGGCCACGCCGCCGACATCGACATACGCCGCGCGCAGATACATCTCAATTGGCTGGGCGATACGTCCACCGCCCAGAACATCGTTCGTGACCTGC
>JAUILW010000400.1 GCA_030432795.1 Gammaproteobacteria bacterium | reverse complement strand
ACCCCGTCAGGCCGTGCAACAGCGCGTTGGGAGAGAACTGGGGCCGTGGCGCGCCATCTGCCAGACGGAAGTTCTCCAGTCGCTCGAAGATGACCTTGAAGCCGATGTTCATCTCCCGTCTCGCCAGTGCTGCTCCCAGACAGTGATGGATGCCTTTTCCGAAAGCCACGTGTTCTTTCAGGTTGGTGCGCGTGATGTCGAACCGTTGTGCGTCTTCAAATTGCGCTTCGTCCTGATTCGCTGAAGCAAAGCGGGCGAAACAGATGGCGTTTTCGGGGATCGTCACGCCGTGCAGGGTGACTTCCCGGGTGGCGCGCCGGAACATGTTCGACGACGGGCTCGAGTAGCGCAGCACTTCTTCTACGAAGTCACTGATACGCTCGGTGGTCAGGTCATTGCGCAGTATCTCGTACTGGTCCGGATTCTGGATCAGCAGCCAGATGCCTTCGGTGAGCGATGCTGCGGTGGTTTCGTTGCCGGCCACGAGAATCTGCGAAAGCATGCTCAGGCCTTCGGCGTTGTCGATCGCCTTCTCGCCGTCGATGCTGGCGTTTACCACCATGGACAGGATGTCGTCCGTGGGGTTCGCACGGCGTTCCTCCATGCGTTCCACGAAGTACTTCTGGAACTCCACCATGCCGCGCGCGGCTTCGCGGATGCCTTGCGCGTCGAGCTGCTGGCTCAGATTGCCGATGAAGGCTTCGGTCCAGCGGCGCAGAAGCCCGAGGTCCGATAGCGGTGTGCCGATCTGAGAGGCGATGACGTTCAGGGGCAGCGGAATGCCGAACGCTTCGAGAAACTCGCAATGCCCTGCATCTGCGAAGTCGTCGATGAGATCGTTGGATACCTGCTCGATGTAGGGTTCGAGCTTTTTCAGATTGCGCGGTGCGAACGCGCCGTCGACGAACTTGCGGTAGCGGCGCTGCAGCGGCGGATCCTGGGTCAGCATCGTCGGCACGTTCGGATACGCGTCGGCCATAATGGCGGCGAGCTCTGGGTCGTCGGAGTTTACACCCCGGGTGTTTGCCCCCGGCATGACGCTGGAGAACGTCTCCGGATCGGTTGCCATGGCCACCACATCGGCGTATCGCGAGATGAAAAAGATGCCGGAGTTGGGATCCTGAAACACCGGCGCTTCGTCCCGTAGGCGCTTGTTCATGAGCCACGGATCCACGAGGTTCTGCGGCAGCATGGGGTTGATTTCATGGATGGGGCATCTGGCGATGTCGGTCATGTCTTCACTCTGTGTGTTTGGCGGTCATCTGCCGCATGAGTTCAATTACTGCCCAGCGCAGCTCCGTCGACGAGCCTTCCCGCAGGCAGCGGCGCATGCGGGCGAGCAGGGTATCCCGATCGAGCGCCAAAGTCTCATGTGCCTGGAGTGAAGAAGGCGTGATCAGCAGGCTGAGCGCGGCACCCGTGAGCACGGCCTGCTCAACGGCTTCGGTGCGCAGGGTATCCACGTAGCGGATATAACCCTCTTCCCGCAGCCAGCACAGCGCCGAGAAGCAGGCGAGGTAGCGGTTGCTGTGCAGGCCGTACTCGTCCGGCTCCTCGGCCCGATACACGTCTTCCACGAACAGGTTATGCGGCCGCGGGAAGACGTGCGCGAGCTGTACCAGGGCGGTGGCCACATCCCGGCAGAAATCATCGATGTTGAGGCTGGCAACCGGCGGTTGCTGGGTTTCTTCGCTCACTGCCTGTAGGTGCTGAGAAAGTGCTCTATGCGGCCCATGGCTTCGGCGAGTTCTTCGACGTGCGGCAGAAATACCACGCGGAAGTGGTCCGGCTCCGGCCAGCTGAAGCCGGTGCCTTGCACTACGAGAACTTTTTCTGCCCGCAACAGGTCCAGCACGAACTGCTCGTCGTTGGTGATGTTGAAGCGCTTGGTGTCGATGCGCGGGAAGAGATACAGCGCACCCTGCGGCTTGTGGCAGGTGATGCCGGGGATGTCGTTGAGCATCTGCCAGGCGGCGTTACGCTGCTCGTACAGCCTGCCGCCCTGATGCAGGTACGGCTCAATGCTCTGGTAGCCACCGAGCGCGGTCTGGATCGCGTGCTGGGTGGGAACATTCGAGCACAATCGAAGGCTCGCCAGGATGTCCAAGCCTTCGATGAAATCCCGAGCGCGAATCTTCGCGCCGCTGACCACCAGCCAGCCGGTGCGAAAGCCAGCCACCCGGTAGGTTTTCGACAAACCGTTCAGCGTGAGGATCAGCAGATCGTCGGCAAGGCTGCCCACGGGGATGGCTTTGGCATCGTCGTAGACGATCTTGTCGTAGATCTCATCCGAGAACACCACCAGGTCGTGCTGGCGAGCAATCTCGAGCATCGCCAGCAGCGTGCTGCGCTCGTAGACCGCGCCGGTGGGGTTATTGGGATTGATGATGACCATGCCCCGCGTGCGCGGCGTGATCAGGCTCTTGAGGTGGTCCAGATCCGGCTGCCAGCCGTTGCTCTCATCGCATCGATAGTGCCTGGGCGTGCCCCCGCACAAGGTGGCTGCGGCGGTCCACAACGGGAAATCCGGGGCAGGAATGAGGATCTCATCGCCATTCTCCACGAGCGCCTGCATGCCGAGCATCACCAGCTCCGACACGCCGTTGCCGATGTACACGTCGTCGATATCCACATCGGGTATGCCGATCTGCTGGCAGTACTGCATCACCGCTTTGCGGGCAGGGTAGATGCCCTTCGAGTCGCTGTAGCCCTGCGACGCAGGGATGTTGTGGATGACGTCGCGCAGGATCTCTTCCGGGGCCTCGAAGCCGAACGGGTGCGGGTTGCCGATGTTGAGCTTGATGACCCGGTGGCCTTCCTCTTCCAGGCGTTGTGCTTCGTGCATCACCGGACCGCGGATGTCGTAGCAGACGTCGTCCAGCTTGCTGGACTTGCGGATCATGCGGCCGCCGCGTGCGTCGAGCGGTGTAACGGTGGCGCCCACTTCGGGCAGATCGGCTGGCATGGCTTGGGATTCCTGGCGTAGTGGAATTAAGATAACGCGATCAACATTGAAATTTTAGCAGGATCCGCATGACGACTGAATCGAATGCAGCGCCCGGGGAACGGCTTGAGAAGTCCGACGACGAGTGGCGCCGGGAACTGTCCGCCGAAGAATACGAGATCACCCGGAATGCGGGCACGGAGCGCGCCTTTACAGGCATCTACTGGGACACCAAGACACCAGGCATCTACCGCTGCAAGTGCTGTAACACGCCACTGTTCGATTCCGACACCAAGTACGACTCAGGCTCCGGCTGGCCGAGCTTTTATGCCCCTATCGCCGAGGGCGTGGTCACTGAGCACGAAGACACGAGCTACGGCATGCGGCGCATCGAGGCGCGGTGTGCGGCGTGTGACGCACACCTCGGCCACGTGTTTCCGGATGGTCCCAACCCCACTGGCCTGCGGTACTGCATGAACTCAGCATCGCTGGATCTGGAAGAGAAGGAGTAGGGCATGCATCCGGGCCTGTTTGCGGAAAAAGACCCAGACAAGATCGCCTACGTCATGGCCGAGAGCGGCTTGACGGTGACTTATGGGGAGCTCGAGGCGCGCGCCAACCAGGGGGCGCACCTGTTTCGTTCGCTCGGGCTCGAGCGCGGCGATCACATCGCCATCCTGCTAGAGAACCACCCGCGCTTTTTCCAGATCGTCTGGGCAGCCCAGCGGGCAGGGCTCTATTACAC
>JAUILW010000399.1 GCA_030432795.1 Gammaproteobacteria bacterium | reverse complement strand
CCCTTGCGACAGATCCCTACGGTGGCGACGCCGCTCGGAACTACGAGCTGCATCACGACAAGCGTCTGCGCAACCGGCTGACCACCTGGCGAGAACGCCGTGTCCTCGCGCTGGCGATGGCCGCAAGCAGTGATCCACGAATCGTCCTCGACCTGCCCTGCGGCACCGGTCGCTTCTGGCCAGCCATTCTCGCGGCGGGCGCCGAGGAGATCATCGCAGGGGACGCAAGCGATGCCATGCTTGCCGTGGCAACCGGCAACCGGTTGCACGCAGGTGCACCGAGCGCACTGCTCAAGCTCGATGCGCTCGCCATCGACCTGCCGGACGACGCGGTGACCTTCGCCGCCTGCATGCGCTTCTACCATCACCTTGCGCTTGCGGACGACCGACGACAACTCCTGGACGAGCTGGCGCGGGTATCCAGCGGCGACATCGCCGTGACGCTCTGGACGGATGGCAACCTGGCCGCCTGGCGCCGCCGCAACAAGCCGGCAGGTGAAACGGTGCGCGGCTATGGCCGACGAATCTGCCGCCCCAGTGCGGAGGTCGAACGTGAGTTCGACGACTGGGGATACGATGTTGTTGCCCGGCACGATGTCTGGCCACGGCTGACGATGTGGCGGTTGTACCTGCTGCGTTCGCGCCCGTGAACGCAGGAACCCTGGTCAAGCCCGCACAATCCCGAGGCACAGGCGGCTGGAGTGTGGTCTACCGTGCAGACGGAGCGTTCTGGGGACGTGCAGGCACATGCGTCTACGTGAAGACCCAGCATCGGTACTACTGTCATCCTCTATGGCGCTTCGGCGCACCGACCATGGTATTGCGACGAGAGCTGCGCGCCCTGCGTGCGGCCGCCGGTCTCGGATTACCGGTACCGGAGGTGGTTTTCTTCCGGCAAGACGATGGCGTCTCGGAACTCGTGCTGCAGGAAATAGTTGATGCTGCAACATTGCACCAGACGCTGCTGGAAGCGACCAGCACCGTCCGTCTGCAGATACTGGAGACGATAGCGCGCGTGATCGGGCGGCTGCATGCTGCTGGATGGACGCACGGCTCGCTGGCGGAAACCCACATACTGGTGAAACGCACAGGTGAGCGGACGCCCTGGTTTATCGATTGGGAGAAGGCGCGCTGGGCGCCCCAGGCGACGAAATCCGACCTGGCACGTTTCTTCCGGCGCACACAGGTGCTCTCCCTGGAAGAACGACGCGCTTTCCTCGCGGCCTATCACTCAGCGCGGCGATAGCCGCGCTGAGTGACAAGAACCCAACCGCCTGGCTTACAGCGCGTTCAGCAACGCGCGGATCTCGGCACGACGACCCTCATCGGCTACTTTGCGCGTGGGTCGATCCGGTGCCGCCAGAGCTTTCTCCAGATGACTGCGCGCTTGCGCTTTGTCGCCTTCTTCCAGCAGATACTCACCCATGAAGAAATTCGCGTCGATGCCGTCGGGGTTCAGCGCGAGCCCCTTCAGAAGATGCTCACGCGCCTTCTTGCTGCTGCCGAAACCGATGGGCCAGCCGGGAACTTTGAAGTACAGACTGCCTAGGCTCGTGTGCGCCGATCCGTCAAGCGCCGTCGGATCTATGTCCAGCGCCGCTTCGAAAGCCGCACGTGCCTCCTTGACCAGTCCGAGCGCACCCAGGCCGCCTTTCTCGCCTGCGTAGGTGCTGAGCACGATGCCCTGCCAGATCAAGGCACCGGCATCCGATGGGTTTGCCGCCGCCAGCGCACGGGCGCGCTCCGCCAGCGCTTCGAAGGCCTGCTCCTTGCCGCCGGCATCCGTCTGATACATAGCCAGCGCCCAGTCGCGCTGAATCTCCGGAACGTCTGCTTGCGCCAGTGTGCCGCACAGCGCCAAAGCGATCAGTATGGGAAATTTCATTTTTGAGCTCCTGCTGATTGAAGAGTTTGTTTGACGACCGTCAGCTTGCCGCCGAGCGCCCGGTCGACGACGCCCGGCAGTATCTGGTTCAGATGGATGAAAAAACGTTCCGGCCAACCGACAGCGGAGCGCTTGCGGTTACCCCGCACCGCCGCCAGAACCGCTTGCGCCACCACATCCGGCGGATCTTCGGCATTGCCAAGCACCTGGTTCAGGCGCGCCGCGGCGGCGCCGTTCATCGCCGTGCGCGTCGCCCTGGGTGCGACATGGACCACCTGTATGGCGCAATCGGCGAGCTCGCGCGACAAAGCTTCGGAGAAGCCTCGCAAGCCGAACTTGCTCGCGCAGTAGTTCACGTACCCCGCATGACCGATGGCACCGAATGCAGAACCAACGTTGACGATGGCCGCCTGAGGGTGCGCTCTGAGCAGCGGCAACAGTCGCCGTGTGAGCTGCATGGGGGCAACGAGGTTGATACCAATCAGCGACTCGATGTCCTCGTCGCTGGCGCCGTCGAACAGCTTCAGCTGGTTGGCGCCGCTGACGTTGAACAACGCTGAGACTTCATGCTGAGCGGCAAGCTCCGCCAGACCGTTCAGGGTTGCCGGTGCTCGCAGGTCGCCGCTGTAACAGGCAAGACAACGGGCAGCTCCGACCGCTTCGGCGGTTTCTGCAAGGCGCGCTTCGTCGCGACCCGTAAGGATGAGGTTTGCACCGTCACGTGCCAACGCACACGCAAGCGCCCTGCCGATACCACCGCTGGCCCCGGTGACGAGACAGACTCGGTCCTCAAGCAGCATGATGTACTGTCGCAGTGTCCGCGTCGCGTATGACGTCGCCGTAAAGATGGAACACCCGCTGCGCGACATCGATCACCGCCTGCTGATCATCTGCATCGTCCAGCCGGTTAACCAGCTCCTCGAAGAAACGTACGTGGTCCTGGTCCAGCTCACCATGACTACGCAGATAGCTGAACGCCGTATCCGGCAAGCCGAGCTGCTTCTGAATGACGTCCGCGGCATGGGTGGCGATGGCGGTGCTGGTACCTTCCAGCACGTAGACCATACCGAAGAAACCCACGGGGTTGCCGCGGCGGATGACGTCGTAGACATAACGCACCATCAGGTCCACCGGCCAGCTGGGCTCAGCCTGTGCTACCGCCTCCGGGGAAGCGCCGCAGGCAGCGAGATCATTGAGCACCCAGGCCTCGTGACCCACCTCTTCTTCCATGTAGGCGATCAGCGATCGCTGCATCCACTGTAGCCGCTCAGGCAACTCGGCGCCACAGGCCATCATCAGTCGGACGGTGTGTCGGACGTGGTGGTATGCATTGAAAAGGAAACGTTCGTAGTGCGCGCGAGTGAAGGCGCCGCTGGTCAGCCGCGCCAGCACCGGGGCGGCGTACAGGTACTGTTTGTGCGCTTGTGTCTCCTGTTCGAGACGCGCAAAGAATGTCTGGGTCATGCTGACTCCGCTATCTGCAAGAGCTCGGCGAGCTCAGTGGAAAAGACATCTGCCACGGCGTCTCGCTTGAGACGTCCGTTGGCGGTGAGGCAGGCGGCAAAGCGCGCAGCGTCTACCGCGCGCCAGGTGTGTACCCGGGCGTAATCCGGCAAACGCGCATTTGCCGCGGCAACAGCCGCTTCCACTGCCTGTGTGTCGCCGCGCGCCACCAGCAACGCTGCGTTGATCGGGCTCGCCTCGCCAAACACCGCGGCCTGCGCCACGGCGACTTCCGCCAGCAACTCGCTCTCCACCCACTCCGGCTGCACGTTGCGGCCGAAGCTGGTGATAAAGCAGTTCTTGCGGCG
>JAUILW010000398.1 GCA_030432795.1 Gammaproteobacteria bacterium | reverse complement strand
TTCAAGGCCTGGCATCGAACGCTGGGCGGCCTGGCGCTTGCCGGCGCGGTCTACCACGTTCTGGCGAGCGGCTTCTACTTCAACAGCGGATGGGAGCTGGCGGCGGTGGTGGCGCTCGGCATAGGCGCCGGCTTTGCCCGCGAACTGCGGATTGCACCGGCATCGGCGCAATCGGCAAGCCCGATGGCGTTCGCCCTGCTCGGTACGCTGGCGGCAACGGGCTTCGTGCTACTGCGGAACCTGCCGTGAGGTGGGTGGCCCTCACCGTCGCCGGTGCCCTTACGTTGCTGGTTGTACTTGGCGCGCCGTTCGGCGAGCAGCCGCGGATGAGTCACCACTACGGCAGCCCGGAGCCGATCCTGCCGATGACCTTCGCGCATCGGGATCATGTGACCGTGCAGTGCGTGCTGTGCCATCACAACTACGTGGACGATACCGGCACGGAGAACTGTATGGGCTGCCATGTGAGCAACGCAGAAATCTGGCCTTTATTCGAAGAGCAGTTCCACGGCCTCTGCCGCGACTGCCACGTGGAAAAGGCAGCGCTCGGCGAAGCCAGCGGCCCGACGCGTCGTTGTCTGGGCTGTCACCTCGACGATCCGCTGCCCTGAGTCCAGCGCCTACTCCACGGTGACGCTCTTCGCCAGATTGCGCGGCTTGTCCACATCACAGCCGCGGGCGAGGGCCGCGTGGTAAGCGATGAACTGCAGTGGAATCAGCAGCAGGATCGGATCCACCGCCGGGTGCAGGGCGGGTACCTCGATGCGGTCTTCCACCGTCTCATCGAGCGCGCCTTCATGGCAGATCGCCACCACAGGGCCCTTGCGGGTTCTGATCTCGGCGATGGTGGAGGCGTTCTTCGCCACCAGGTCGTCTTTGGGCACGATGGCGAACGTGGGAGTTTGCGGGTCGATGAGCGCCAGCGGGCCGTGTTTGAGCTCGCTTGCGGGGTACGCTTCGGCGTGGATGTAGGAAATCTCCTTCAGCTTCAGTGCCCCCTCGCGTGCGAGCCCAAAGCCCTCACCGCGGCCGACGAAGTAGGCGCGATCGTAACCAGCGTAACGTTTTGCTACCGCTTCGAACTCATCCGCGCGATCAACAAGACGCTGCACGTGCTCCGGAAGCGCCTGCAGCGCGGCGATCACGCGCGCCCCTTCTGCGGGCGACAGGTCGCGCATACGGCCGAGGTACAGGGCAAAGAGGGTGAACGCAGCCAGCGTGCTCGCGAACGTCTTTGTGGACACCACCGCCACCTCGGGCCCTGCGTGCAGATAAATACCTGCGCCGCATTGGCGGGCGATGCTCGAACCCACCACGTTCACCACGCCGAGTACGGTGCCGCCCTTGCGTTGCACCTCCTGCACGGCAGCCAGCGTGTCGTAGGTTTCGCCGGACTGGCTCACCGCGAAGTACAGAGTGTCGGGATCGATGATGGGGTTTCTATAGCGAAATTCTGCGGCCGACTCTGCATCTGCCGGGATGCGCGCCAGGCGCTCGATGGTACGCGCGCCGATGTCGGCGCTGATCAGGGCGCTGCCGCAGCCGAGCAGCTTGATGCGCTTGAAGCCCATCAGCTCTTTGGCGCTGAGATTCAGACCGCCGAAATGTGCTGTGGAAAATCGCTCATCGAGACGGCCGCTCATCAGCCGCGCCAGCGTCTGCGGCTGTTCGTGCATCTCCTTGAGCGTGAAGTGCGCATGCTCCCCAGAGCTTGCAAGCGTTGCCTCGATGTCGATGGTGGCGGGTGCACGCTCCGCGACAATGGCGTGGAAATCCTGCACTTCGTAGCTGCGTGCTTTCAGGCGAACCACCTCGCCGTCTTCCAGATACACCACCTGGCGCGTGTAGGGGGCGAGCGCTGCGGCGTCGGAGGCCAGGAACATCTCATGGTCACCCACACCAACGATCACGGGGCTGCCGTTGCGCGCCGCGACGATCTCCCCCGGTAGGTCTTCATGCATCAGGGCGATACCGTAGGTGCCCACGACTCGCACGAGCGCCCGCTGGGTGGCGGCGAGCAGGTCGCCGTCGCGTTCGAACTCGCCGCTAATGAGGGCTGCGAGCACTTCGCTGTCGGTTTCACTGCGAAACGTCACCCCCTTGCCCTCCAGATGGCGGCGCAGCTCGGCTGCATTCTCGACGATGCCGTTGTGCACCAGCGCAAGCTTGCCGGCGGCATCGGTGTGGGGATGGGCGTTGCGTTCGTTGGGCTCGCCGTGTGTAGCCCAGCGCGTGTGGCCGATGCCGGTTGTTGCGGAGCTGCGCTTGGGCAACGCCGCCTGCAACGCGCTCAGGCGCCCGCAGGCCTTGATGACATCGATGGCGCCTTTGCGCTGCAGCGCCACACCCGCTGAGTCGTAGCCTCGATACTCGAGCTGGCCGAGCCCCGCCATCAGGATCGGCATCGCTGCCCGACTGCCCACGTAACCCACGATTCCACACATACCTTCGTCTCCTATCCGTAAATCATGCGGCGGATCTGCCGCTCGGTGAGATCGGGTGCTGCAAACCGCCGCTGCTTCAGCTCTTCGGCCAGGCAGGTGTAGATCTGCTCGTTCTTCATACCGCGTTGCGCCTTGAGCTCGGCGTGGCGACGCCGTACGTAGGCCTCCACCGTGTCGGCGTGCTGTGCCAGCACGTCGAGGGCGATGCGGCGGCACGTGCCGGCCGGCAGGCCGGTGGTGCGCGCCAGGTGAGCGATGAGTTCCGGGTCTACAGCATCCGTCATGGCGGGAAATTATGATTTTTCAGATGACAATGTCTAAATATAAGACCGAAAACGGGCAAATAAATATAAATAAGTCATGATGTCACGTTTCGGTGCCGAGGAACGTCATTAAGTAGAGTCACTACCTGGAGTCATCATGCTCAAATCACTGCAAGCGGCTACCGGCGCCCTGTTCGCGCTGTTCGTTTTCGCCCACCTCATCAACACCTGGCTGGCGGCGTTCGGCGCGCGCACCTACGACGGCGTGCAGGAAGCGCTGCGCCAGGTGTACCAGTTCGCGCCGCTGGAAGTGCTGCTGCTGGCTGCGGCGGCTGTGCACGCGGTGATAGGCATCGTACGCTGGGTGCAGGAGCCGCCGCGCACGCTCAGCAAACGTGCGCGCTGGCATCGGCGTTCGGCCGTTTTTCTGCTGGTGTTCATCGTCGGCCACGTCGCCGCCGTGCGCGGTGTGCCCATGCTTTATGATGTGTTTCCGCAGTTCGCCGGCCTCGCCTGGTCCATGCAATTCGCGCCCTACTACTTCTACCCCTACTATTTTCTGCTGGGTCTGGCCGGCCTGTACCACGGCGCCAACGGCCTTGGCATCGCCGCCGGCAGGCTCGGTTGGCGGCTGCACATCAGTTCCCGCGCCCTGGGCTCCATCACCGCTGTGGGTGCGGTGCTGATGGTTGCCGCGCTGCTGTCGCTTGGCGGCGTGACCCGCGATGTGGGCCCTGTGCACGAGAGCGACTTCGCTCGTCTGGGTGCAGAGCTCTTCGGCATCGAACCTTGATGATGCGCGCGCATGCCCGCCTGAAGGGCCTCGCATACCGGATGCTGGGCAGCGTAGCGGACGCCGAAGACGTGGTGCAGGACGCCTACGAGAAGCTGCGCCGCTGCGCGGAGCCGCCGCGCAACGAAGAAGCCTGGCTGTTTCGCGTGGTGGCCAACCTGGCGGTGGATCGGCTGCGTTGGGAGAAGGTGCGGCGCGAG
>JAUILW010000397.1 GCA_030432795.1 Gammaproteobacteria bacterium | reverse complement strand
GAGACGCCGGCGCCGAGGACCACCACCTCGTGGCACTGTTGATTCACCATGTCCAGCCCGTTTCCTTGATAGCGCCATTGTAGCGCCGAGCAATCGTTGTGCTGAGAATCTGCGGATCAGCTCATACCCGAGCGTAAGCGGGACTGATCTCAAAGGCGGCGACGAGGTCGTAGACCTCCCCCACCGCGTCGCTGGTACCGCCCTGCCAGCCGTGCCATGGATAGTCGACCGCGCCGTTATCCCGCAACAGCGGCCTGCCGGTTGCCGCATCAAAGCGAAAAAACGGGCCGTGCTCTTCGCCGGCCTGGATGGGTGTGCGCACCCGCTCCGCCGCGCCTGGCGCGTCACACACATACATGCCGCCACCGCCAGTGCCATTACGCAGCACCAGGTGCACTTCGGCAAAGGCCGGGGCATGTTCGCTCGGGGTCTGGCTGTGATTGTGGGTGGAGACATCGACCCCCTTACCGGTCGTCCAGAAGTGCACATAGGCGATCTCGGCACCCGCCGTGTCGAGCAGGTGGAAGCCGGGGATCATGTGCGCTTCGAGCCCGTCAAAAACGTCGGTGAAGGCGCCGAATTTTTCGGCAAAGGTCTGCCATCGGCAGTGCGCATCGAGCGCACCCTGCAGAGTGAGCTGCTGCATATCGGTGATGGACTGCGGATTGTCCGCGGGATCGGAAATGAAGCACAGCAGCGCATTGCGGCGAGCCCGCACCACCGCGTCGGTCATCCTGGTGGTGGTCACCGCTCCTGCCGGTGGAAACGCCCGGCCGCCACCGTTGTCTACTTCGCCCGTGATCACCTTCAGATAGACGGGACCGGACGCCTGCGGCACTTCCAGCGCATCACCGGCAGCTAAGCTGGCAAAGCGGATACCAAAACCACCCAATCGCCACTCGGGCGACACCGCCCGGACCGTTGCCGGTACTCGCAGGTTGAGCCCGCCGCGACGAGTGTTGACCTCGACCGGCATGTTCGGCTCGATCTGTTCCAGCGCGTCAATCATCCTCACCTGCCTTGCTCGCATTCCGCCGTTAACGTTGCGCCTGTGGGCGTGTCGGTTCGCCTACTGCCGGTCCTTCATAGACCAGCCCTTGATATAGGATTGCTGCACGCGTCGCAACACGCCGATCCCCAACCACGGAGCATCCCGTCCCGTCGCTGGAGCGCATGCCGATCATCGTGCGACCAGGGCCCTAGTCGATGTGCAACTCGCTGAGGCCCGCGCCAACTGACGTGTGGTCTCTGAAGTTTCCTTGCTAGAGGCTATCGATGGGAGCGGCTACTCGAGCGTTGCCTAGATCATCGCGAAGCGCTCCGTGCTCATTGGCAAAGCATTCCGTGACTATGGCTTCACAACACACCCGCTAACGGCATCCGACAGGATACGGTCACTGAGCTGCAAGTCTGGGTCGACCGCTTGTATGGGGCAAAAAAAACCCGGCGCTAGGCCGGGTTTTCGATTTGGAGCGGGAAACCAGGTTCGAACTGGCGACCTCAACCTTGGCAAGGTTGCGCTCTACCAACTGAGCTATTCCCGCGCGCGCCACACCAGTCTGTGTGGGGTGCGAATTGTAGCTCCTTCTTCGCCGCGTGCAACATCTCTCGTGCAACCCGTCACAGACTGAGCATTTGAAGGTCAAATTCTCCTGCTTTGCATTGCAAAGCTCTTTGGTGGCGGGCTACACTACGGCCAATTCGATCTACGTGGGCCCAAGCCATGCTCATCGACCTGCACTCACGCGCCGAAGAAGATCTGTCCTATATCCGCAACGCCATGGCGCGCGCGGAAGGTCTATCTACGGTCTCCGGTAAGGCAATCATGGCTATGGGGGTCGTTGCACTGATCGCTGGCGCGCTTGCCAACAGCGGCGAAACCCTTGGCGAGCAGATGGTCTACTGGTTAGCAGCCGCCCCGGCAGCCGCGCTGGCCGGTATCATCGGCAGCGTCTGGAAGTCGCGGCGCCGTGCGCGGGGACCGCTGCTCGACCCGGTGAACCGTTTCCTGCTCTGCCTCCTACCGCCAATCACTATTGCGGCGGTGGTTACCCACGCCCTGTGGGCCACGGAACTCAGCAAGCTGCTGCCCTGCCTGTGGCTGCTGTGCTACGGCTGCGGCGTGCTGGCTGCGGGCACTTATGCGGCGCGACCTATTGCCATCATGGGCGGTGCGTTCCTCGGGGCTGGCCTCATCAGCATGACCTTGCCCACACACTGGCTGAATACGTCCATGACCCTGTCCTTCGGTCTTTTGCACCTCATCTTCGGCTGGCAGGTGGTAAAGCATCATGGCGGCTAGAAAGGAAACCGATTCCCGCCCGGAGGCGTCGCTGCGAGCCATCGCAGGGCTCATCAGCGATCCGCAGGACCGGGCCGAACAACGGCTGCTCAATGACCGCGTGCGCCTGGGAATACTCTCGTGCCTAGCGGTGGCGGATAAACTGTCATTCCGCGAGTTACAGTCCCTCCTCGACGCCACCGACGGCAATTTGAGCGTGCACGCACGTAAGCTGGAAGAGGCGGGCTTCGTCGATCAATCCAAGCGATTCGACGGCCGCCAACCAAAAACCGAGTACCGGCTCACCACTGCCGGGCGTAAGGCGCTCGAACGCCACCTTGCGCATATGGAAGCGCTCATAAAAGCAACCAAGGCCTGACACGATGACCCGACGACCAGGCAACTCGATGCCATTTTTTGCGCCTGATAACTTTGCACTTCAAAGCTCTTTGCCCCAACCCGGGAGGCTGCATCACCTGGCAATCATCATGGACGGCAATCGGCGCTGGGCCCGAGACCACGGGCTGCCGGAGCACCAGGGCCACGCACAAGGCCTGGAACGGGCGGAGGACATCGTTCGTTGGCTGAGCAGCAGCGATATCACGCATCTGACGCTGTTCGCATTCGCAAGCGCCAACTGGCAGCGCAGCCGGCAGGAGGTTGCGCACCTTTTCAGGCTCGCCGGCAGCGCGCTTCGGCGATTCGCGCCGCTGTGTAGCGACGGCGCCGCACGGGTGCGGGTAATCGGCCGACGGGATCGGTTGCCTGCAGCGCTGCGTAGCGCCATCGAGCAGCTGGAGCGGGACACAGCGGCTGGCTTGCGCACGCTGCATCTGGCGCTGGACTACGACGCCAAGGCGGCCATCGCACGTGCTGCGTGCTGCGCAGGCGCCAATGCAAGCGTGGACGGCATCACGGCCGCCCTGCAAGCGCAGCACGGCACGCCACCGGTTGATCTCCTCATCCGTACCGGTGGCGAGCAGCGCCTGTCCAACTTCCTGTTATGGGAGAGTGCCGACGCCGAGCTGTACTTCAGCAATGTGCGCTGGCCGGACTTCAGCACCACACATCTGCAACAGGCCATCACCAACTACGCTGCGCGCGAGCGCAGATTCGGAGCATGACATGCAACAGAACCCTGACCGATCCACTACCGTTCGCTTCCTGATCATCGCCGGGTTATCCATCGGCATGTCGGTACCGCTGCTGTTCGTCGGCAGCATCGTCTGGGACCGACAGAGCTACTACAACGATGCCCGCAGCGAAGTCTCGCAGGCGTGGGGAGGCCGGCAAACACTGGCTGGCCCTTTCCTCATCGTGGACGAGTTGTATCGATGCCGGGTCCGCGACGACGACAATACGCTGCGCTGGAGCGATTGCCGCGCTCCGCGCGTATTTCTGCCGACGCAGCTCCACGTGCAGGGCGATCTGCGGCACCAG